>NZ_JBFRDQ010000068.1:0-34566 GCF_052113865.1 Allobosea sp. TAB14
GCTCGAACTGGCGCAGCATCTGGTTGCCGCGTTCGGCAGCCGCGTCAAGCGCCGCCTGCGGCGACTTCTGACCGTTCAGCGCCGCCTCCAGCTCCTCCGACCAGATGTCGCGGATCTGGACGAGGCTGCCATAGCGCAGGCCCTTCGAGTTGTCGGTCGGGGTCTTGTTGGTCAGCTCGAGGATCGGGGTCTCGAGATAGGGCTTGTCCTTGTAGAAGCCCGACGCCTTGACCTTCTCATAAGCGGCCTTGGTGATCGGCAGATAGCCCGACTCGGTGTGCAGCTTCRCCTGGCGGTCGACRTCGGASAGGAAGGTGAAGAACTTGGCGACGCCCTTGTACTCGTTCGCCGACTTTCCGCCCATCACCCACAGCGAGGCGCCGCCGATGATCGAGTTCTGCGGCGCGCCCTGCACGTCGGGATAGTACGGCATCGGGGCGTTGCCCCAGTCGAACTTCGCATTGGCGACGACGTTGCCATAGAAGCCCGAGGAGGTCAGGAAGATCGGGCATTCGCCCGAGGTGAAGCGGCCTTCGCCATTGTTGGTGCGGCCGGAATAGTCATAGGTCTTGTCCTTCTGCAGCTCGACCAGATTGGTCCAGTGCTTGAGGAAGATCGGGTCCTTGTTGAAGGTCATCACCGCATCGGTGCCGGCCATGCCGTTGACCTTGGTCGACAGCGCAATGTTATGCCAGGCGCCGAACTGCTCGATATTGGCCCAGGTCGCCCAGGCGTTCGAGAAGCCGCATTTGTCGTAGCCGGCGGCCTTGAGCTTCTTGGCGTCCGCGAACACCTCCGGCCAGGTCTTCGGCGGCTTGGCGGGGTCGAGGCCGGCCTTCTTGAAGGCGTCCTTGTTGTACCACATCACCATCGAGGACGAGTTGAACGGCATCGAGAGCATCTCGCCCTTCGCCGTCGAATAGTAGCCGCTGATCGCCGGGAGATAGGCGTTCGGATCGAATTTTTCGCCGGCTTCCTTCATCATCTCATGGACCGGCTTGATCGCGCCCTTGGCCGACATCATCGTGCCGGTGCCGACCTCGAAGACCTGCAGGATGTGCGGCGCCTGGCCGGCACGGAAGGCGGCGATGCCGGCGTTCAACGCGTCGGGATAGGAGCCCTTATAGGCCGGAACGACCTTGTATTCCTTCTGCGAGGCATTGAAATCATTGGCGAGCTTGACGACGACGTCGTTGTTGGCGCCGGTCAGCGCGTGCCACCACTGGATCTCGGTCTGGGCGAAAGCCGGCGAAGCACCGGCGAGCGCGAACGCCGCCGCGCTCATCAGGATACGGGATTTGATGCTCATGGGTCGATCTCCCTTCCGCGGGCGGACCCCGCCGCGGTTCTTGTCGTTGGTGCGCAAGCTAGCATGAAGCGCGGGCGACATTTCAATGACAAATCGATGACGCCCGGCGCAATCCACCTATGGTCGCGAACCGGCTTGCGCATTTGCGCATAAGCGGCTGTTCTCCGGCTCCCGAACGATTTCTCTCCTGGACGACGCCATGCCCGATCTCAACCTCTCCGTCGCAGCGACCCTGCCGCAGGATGCCGCAACCGCCGTCCTGGCCGGCCGGGTCTGGCGGCCCGATCTCGGCGGCCCGGCGGTGGTCACCGTCCGCAACGGGCGGGTGATCGACGTCAGCGCCCATTTCCCGACCAGCCGCGATCTGTGCGAATCGACCGATCCGGCCAAGTCGCTGCGCGCGGTCGAGGGCGAGGCGATCGCCTCGCTCGCCGACATCCTGGCGAACACGCCCGTGGATAGGCGCGACCCCTCGAAGCCCTGGTTGCTCTCGCCGCTCGACCTGCAGGCGGTCAAGGCGGCCGGCGTCACCTTCGCCGTCTCGATGCTGGAGCGCGTGATCGAAGAGAAGGCCCGCGGCAACCCGGCCGCCGCTGCGACGATCCGCGAGGAGATCGGCAAGCTCATCGGCGACGACCTGTCCAAGCTCAAGCCCGGCTCGCCCGAGGCGATGCATCTCAAGGAGGTGCTGATCAAGCAGGGCGCCTGGAGCCAGTATCTCGAGGTCGGCATCGGTCCGGACGCCGAGATCTTCACCAAGGCGCCGGCGATGTCGACCGTCGGGACCGGCGTCGATGCCGGCCTGCATCCGGCCTCGAGCTGGAACAATCCGGAGCCGGAGATCGTGCTGATCGTCGCCTCGACCGGCACGATCGTCGGCGCGACGCTCGGCAACGACGTCAATCTGCGCGATGTCGAGGGCCGCTCGGCGCTGCTGCTCGGCAAGGCCAAGGACAACAATGCCGCGGCCGCGGTCGGCCCCTTCATCCGCTTCTTTGACGCGGGCTTCACGCTCGACCACGTCCGCAGGACGACCGTGACGCTGACCGTCGCGGGCGAGGACGGCTTCACGCTCGAAGGCTCCTCCTCGATCGCCAAGATCAGCCGCGACCCGGCCGATCTGGCGGCGCAGATGATCGGCCCGCATCACCAGTATCCGGACGGGGCGGCGCTCTATCTCGGCACCATGTTCGCGCCGATCAAGGATCGCGGTGCGCCGGGCGGCGGCTTCACCCATAAATACGGGGATATCGTCACCATCGCGGCGCCCGAACTGGGCAGCCTCGTCAACCGGATGAAGCGCACGGATGAATGCGAGCCCTGGACCTATGGCGCCTCGCATCTGATGCGCCATCTCGCGAAGCGTGGGCTGCTTTGAGGCCATAACCTCGGCCGGCAGGGGGCCGTGTCGGCAACCGCGTCAGCTTGCTGGTAAGGTTTTTCTGTCAGAGAGCGCGCGACCAGGAGGGTTGGCGTTGGCGGTGGGCGACATCAGGACCGGGCTCCCCCGCGGCGAGGGCGGCAACCTCGCCGGGCGCCTGTTGCGCAACCCTCTCGTCTGGATCGCGGCCTTCGTCGTCGCGGTCATCGCCGGGCTGAACCTGCCGCTGCGCGTGCCGCTCGGCCCGAATGCCTGGGACACGGTCGTCTATCTCGACGCGATCCAGCGCATCCTTGTCGGGCAGGCCCCGGCGCTCGACTTCTTCGCGCCGGTCGGGCCGCTCGGCTATTATCTCGCCGCCGGGCTCGACGCGTTCTTTCCGGCCGCGCAGCCGATGCTGCTGGTCAACTGGGCGCTGCTGCCGGTGCTGCTGCCGCTCGCCGCGCTGCTGATGGTCGATCTCGCGCCAAGGGCGCGCGGACAGGCGCTCGCACTGCTCCTGCCGCTGCTGATGTTCGCCGCGCTGCCGATCAACCTGCACGCGCTCTACCCGTCGCCAGGCTTCGACGGCTACGGCTATTACAACCGTCATGTCAGCCTGCTGCTCTATCTGCTGATCGCGACGCTGCTCTTCGCGCGCCATCGCGGCTTGCGGATCGGCCTCGTCGCCATGCTGATGCTGAGCCTCTTCCTCGTGAAGATCACCGGCGCGGTGACGGGCACGCTCATCGTCGGCTATGCGCTGGTCGCCGGGCGGATGCGCCTGCTCGACGTCGCCATCGCCGCCGGCCTCGTCATCGCGGCACTGGCCGGGCTCGAGCTGGCGACGGGCATCGTCTCGGCCTATCTCGCCGACATCCTGCAATTGCTCGGCCTCAACACCGGCGCGCTGTTGCCGCGCTTCCTCACCGTCGCTTCGGTCAAGTTCAACGTGGTCGGCCCGGTGCTGCTGCTGCTCGGAGCGCTCGCCCTCGCATCCTGGCGGAGCGGCCTCCCCGCCTCCCTCGCCGGCTGGCGGGCGCTGGCCAACAGCCCCCTCGGCTGGCTCGCAGCGGGATTCGCGGCGCTGACCTTCTTCGAAACACAGAACACCGGCTCGCTCGAATTCATCGGGCTCTGGCCGATCCTGCTCAGCCTGCTCCGCGACTGGTGGCAGCGCCGCGACGACCCGATGCGCCCACTGGTCCTGGTGCTGGCGCTCGCCGTGAGCCTGCCGACGGCGGTGATCTATATCGAGCGCAGCATGCGGGCCCTGCTGGGCGCGCCGAGCTATGCCGCGCTCGACCTGCCCGAACTCGGCCCGCTCGGACGCGTCAGCGTGAAGCCGGACATCAAGGCGCGAGCCGCCGCGATGCTCGATCATTATGCGACCCATCAGGCGACCTATGACGATCTCGTCCGGCGCGACCTGCCGCCGTCCTATATCCTCTATTCCGAGATCGACTATCAGGCGACTTGGCTGCTGGAAGTGCAGCAGGCCGTGCGCGCCATCCGGAGCTGGGAGGCGGCGAACCGGCGCAAGCTCAACGGCTTCTTCACTCTCGACTTCGTCGATCCGATGAACCGCCTGCTCGACCGCACACCACCGCGCGCCGTGCCGGTCGGTGCCGATCCCGGTCGCAGCACGCCCGAACTCGACTCCGATACGCTCGCGGAACTCGCACGCACGGACGCCATCCTGGCGCCGAAATGCCCGCCGACCACGGCCCGCGCCATGCTGCGCGAGCATTTCGGCAAGGCGCTCGAAGGGCGCGAACGCATCGCGCTCGCGCCCTGCTGGGACATGTATCTGCGCCCGTAGCGCGGCTCAGCCGGCGGCGGCCTGCCCCGCCTCCCAGCCGAGGATGGCGCGCTTGCGCGTCAGCCCCCAGTGATAGCCCGTGAGCGCGCCGGACTTGCCGATGACACGGTGGCAAGGCACGACGAAGGAGATCGGGTTCTTGCCAACCGCCATGCCGACGGCGCGCGCCGCGCTCGGCTTGCCGATATGGCTGGCGACATCGCCATAGGTGGTGGCGCAGCCGACCGGGATCCTGAGCAGCGTCTCCCAGACCCGTACCTCGAAATCCGTGCYGATCAGCACGACGCGCAAGGGCGTCTCGGCCGTCCAGGCCTTGGGATCGAAGATGCGGCCGGCATAGGGCGCCGTCAGCGCGGGGTCGTAATGGTAATCGGCATGGGGCCAGCGCCGCATCATGTCGGCGAGCGCCTCGGCCCGACCGCCGACGACCTTGCCGCCGTCGACGCTGTTGGAGACCCAACCCAGACCCGCAAGGCCGCGATCCGTGACCACGATCAGCGCTTCGCCGAAGGGCGAGGCATGGAAGCCGTAGGACAGCTTCAGCCCGTCGCCGCCGAGCTTCCACTCGCCGGGCGACATCGCCTCATGGGTGACGAAGAGATCGTGCAGCCGGCCGGGACCGGAGAGCCCGACTTCCAGCGCCGTGTCGAGAACGCTGGCGGAGGAGGCGAGCAAGCCCTTGGCATGGTCGAGCGTAATCGCCTGCAAAAAGGCCTTGGGAGTGAGGCCGCACCAACGCCGGAAGAGATGGTGGACATCGGTCGGCGTCGCGCCGGCCGCATCCGCGATCGCCTCGATCGTCGGCTGCTCGCGCCAGTTATGGGTGATGAAGGAAAGGATGCGCCGGACGGTGTCGTAGTCCGAGCCCGGTGCCGCGGCGGGGAAATCCGCCTCGTTGGGCATGGCTTCGGCCGCGCGGGACAACACCGCATTGGAGAAGCGCGTCGGGGTCATCGCCATTTTCATCGGAGCCTGGGGGTTCATGGCTAAATCCTCGCATCTGTCATCTTGATGCGAATCTAGGGCGCCAACCATGCCGCTCCCACCCGAAAGCTGACAAGCTCCGGCAGCCGAACCTCACCGAGGTGGATCATAATCCGGCCCGCGCCGCGCCCGCGCCAGCGCTGCACCGAGCGCATCGGCGAAGCCCGCCCGCTCCTGCGGCGAGAGCGCGGCGGCGACCGGGACGCTGCGCCCGCGCGAGACGAGGGTGAGGCCGAGCAGGCCGTAATCCTCGTCGGCCTGTTTTTCGAGCCGGGTCCAGGCCGGATTGGAGCGCCAGACCGCCTCGCGGCCATGATGCGAGACCTTGCGCAGGAAGACCTCGAGCGGCGTCACGACGATGCGCTCGAAGGCGCGGGCATGACGGAAATTAACGTGGAAGGCGATGAACAGCGCGAGAACGTCGATGCCGAAGAAGCCGGCGACCGGCCAGGCGCCGAGCACGACGAAGGGAATGGACGACACCACGCTCGCCAGACAGACCAGCGTCATCACGATGCGGAAGCCGTGCTGGCCGAGCGAGCGATGCGGTGTGATGGTCGCGTCGAAGACTGGGCGCCTTGCGGCGTCGCGGCTGTCGTCGACGAGGCTCTTGTCGAGGTCCATCGGCGGATTATAACGCGGGCATGGATCAGCAGAACAGGCCCTTGCGCAAGGCCGCGCCCGCAAAGCGCATCACGTTACCGCGCGCCCGCAAGCCGGCCGAGATCCGCGAGATCTTCGAGCGTTTCCGGGCGGCCAATCCCGAGCCCAAGGGCGAGCTGGAATCGGTGAACGCCTTCACGCTGCTGGTCGCGGTGGTGCTCTCGGCACAGGCGACCGACGCCGGCGTCAACAAGGCGACGCGCAAGCTCTTCGCCATCGCCGACACGCCGGAAAAGATGCTGGCGTTGGGCGAGGAGACGGTGCGCGAGCATATCCGGACGATCGGGCTCTATCGCAACAAGGCGAAGAACGTGATCGCGCTCAGCGAGAAGCTGATCGCCGAATTCGGCAGCGAGGTGCCGGTCACGCGCGAGGCGCTGGAAAGCCTGCCCGGCGTCGGCCGCAAGACSGCCAATGTSGTGCTCAACATCGCCTTCGGCGAGAYCACCCAYGCCGTCGACACCCATGTCTTCCGCGTCGCCAACCGGCTGCGGATCGCACCGGGAAAGAACGTGCTGCAGGTCGAGCTCGGGCTGGAGAAGGCGGTGCCGCCGGAATTCGGCCGCCACGCCCATCACTGGCTGATCCTGCACGGGCGCTACACCTGCAAGGCGCTGAGGCCCGAATGCGGGCGCTGCATCCAGAACGACCTCTGCGACTCCGCGGACAAGCGCGTCACCTGACGCTTCGTCAGACCTCCCTTAGTCTGCTTGACAGCCCGTTGGCACTGGGCTGAGCTTCATGGGCCGGACGCCCTGGAGGCTCGGAGAAGCCTGAGAGTCTGCGGCAGAGGAAGCTCAGGAGGTCAGTGATGAAGCGTTTCGTCCTTGCGGCGAGCATCGCCGTTGCCGCCATGTCCATTCACGCAGGCGCCTTTGCGCAATCGAAAGGCCCCGTCGTCGGGGTCAGCTGGTCGAATTTCCAGGAAGAACGTTGGAAGACCGACGAAGCCGCGATCAAGGCCGCGATCGAGAAGGTCGGCGGCACTTATCTTTCCGCCGACGCGCAATCCTCCCCCGCCAAGCAGCTCACCGATGTCGAAAGCCTGATTTCCCGCGGCGCCAAGGCGCTGATCATCCTGGCGCAGGACGCGCAGGCCATCCGTCCCGCCGTCGAGAAGGCGGTGAACGAGGGCATCAGCGTCGTCGGCTATGACCGGCTGATCGAGATCCCGCAGGTCTTTTACCTGACCTTCGACAATGTCGAGGTCGGCCGGATGATGGCGCGCGAGATCCAGAAGGCGAAGCCCGCGGGCAATTACGTCTTCATCAAGGGCTCGAGCCAGGACCCGAATGCCGGCTTCCTCTACCAGGGCTCGATCGAGGTGCTGAAACCCGCCATCGATAGCGGCAAGATCAAGAATGTCGGCGAAGCCTTCACCGATGGCTGGCTGCCCGCCAATGCCCAGCGCAACATGGAGCAGATCCTGACGCGCAACCAGAACAAGGTCGATGCCGTGATCGCCGCCAATGACGGCACGGCCGGCGGCGCAATCGCGGCGATGGACGCGCAAGGGCTCGCCGGCTCGGTGCCGGTCTCCGGCCAGGATGCGGATCGCGCCGCGCTCAACCGCGTCGCTTTGGGCACCCAGACCGTGACGATCTGGAAGGATGCGCGCGAGCTTGGCCGCAACGCCGCCGAGATCGCAATCAAGCTCGCTGGCGGCAGCAAGCTTTCCGAGATTCCGAAATCGATGAGCTGGGACCAGGGACCGTCCAAGCAGAAGATGACCGCGCTGTTCCTGACGCCCGTGCCGGTGACGAAGGAAAACCTCAACGTCGTGATCGACGCCGGCTGGGCGCCGAAATCCGCGGTCTGCCAGGGCGTCGCGCCCGGCAAGGTCAAGGCCTGTGACTGAAGCCACCCCGGCGCCGGCAAACCCGGCGCAGGAGCGCCGCAGCCTTTCCGACCATCTGCGCGAGATCGAGTTCGATCCGCGCATGATCGGCATGGTCGCGGCGCTCGCCGTGATCTGGCTCGGCTTCAACTGGCTCTCGGACGGCGCCTTCCTGACCGCGCGCAATCTCTGGAATCTCCTGGTCCAGACCTCCTCCATCGCCGTGATGGCCTGCGGCATGGTGCTGGTCATCGTGACCCGCAACATCRACCTCTCGGTCGGCTCCATGCTCGGCTTCGTCAGCATGGTGGTCGGGCTGGTGCAGGTCAGGCTCCTGCCCGGCCTCTGGGGCTTCGAGCATCCGCTGACCTGGCTGGTCAGCCTGATCGTCGCCATCTGCCTCGGCGGCATGGTCGGGCTGCTGCAGGGCGCGCTGATCGCCTATCTCGCCATCCCCTCCTTCATCGTGACGCTGGGCGGGCTGCTGATCTGGCGCGGCGCGGCCTGGTGGGTGACACAGGGGCAGACCATCGCGCCGATGGATTCGCGCTTCCGCCCGCTCGGCGGCGGCGTCGAAGGCGCCATCGGCACCAGCGCCTCCTGGGCGATCGGCATCGTGGCCTGCATCGCGATCTGCGTCGCCGCCGCGCTGATCCGGCGCCGGCGCAAGCGCTTCGGCTTCACGCTGCGCCCGCTCTGGGCGGAAGCCCTGATCGCCGCCCTCGGCTGCGGCGCGGTGATCGCGACCGTGACGATGGCGAATTCCTACGCGCTGCCGGCGGGCATCGCGCGCCGCCTCGTCGAGGCGAAGGGCGGCATCTGGCCTGAGGGCGGACTCACCATCGGCCATGGCCTCGCCGTGCCGGTGCTGGTCGCGCTCGGCGTCGGCATCGCCATGACCTTCGTCGCCAACCGTCTGCGCTTCGGCCGCTATGTCTTCGCCATCGGCGGCAATCCGGAGGCGGCGCAGCTCTCGGGCGTGAACACCCGCAAGGTGCTGATGCTGGTCTTCGGGCTGATGGGTGCGCTGGTCGGCATCTCCGCCTGCATCTCGACGGCGCGCCTCAACGCATCGACCAATGCCGCCGGCTCGCTCGACGAGCTCTATGTCATCGCCGCGGCGGTGATCGGCGGCACCTCGCTCGCCGGCGGCGTCGGCACCATCGTGGGCGCGATGCTCGGCGCGCTGGTGATGCAGTCGCTGCAATCCGGCATGGTGCTGATCGGCGTCGACGCGCCCTTGCAGAACATCGTCGTCGGCATCGTCCTGGTCATCGCGGTCTGGCTCGACGGGCTCTATCGCAAGCGTTTGGGGTGAGGAGGCGCCGATGAGCATCGCAGAGCCGGCCGATCTCGCCCAGACCTACCCCGGCCAGGGAACGCCGCTGATCGAGATGCGCGACGTCTCGATTGCCTTCGGCGGCATCAAGGCGGTCGACGGCGCCAGCATCGACCTGATGCCGGGCGAGGTCGTCGGGCTGCTCGGCCATAACGGCGCCGGCAAGTCGACGCTGATCAAGATCCTGTCCGGTGCCTACCGGGCCGATGCCGGCACGATCCGGGTGAATGGCGAGGAGGTGACGGTCGCGAGCCCGCGTGACGCCAAGCGCCACGGCATCGAGACGATCTACCAGACGCTGGCGCTCGCCGACAATGTCGACGCCGCCGCCAATATCTTCCTCGGCCGGGAATTGCTGACCGGCTGGGGCACGCTCGACGATGCGACGATGGAATCCGAAACCCGCAAGGTGATGGGCCGGCTCAACCCGCATTTCCGGCGCTTCAAGGAGCCGGTGAAGGCGCTTTCCGGCGGCCAGCGCCAATCGGTCGCGATTGCCCGCGCGATCTATTTCAACGCCCGTGTGCTGATCATGGACGAGCCCACCGCCGCGCTCGGCCCGGCCGAGACGAAGCAGGTGGCCGAGCTGATCCTGCAGCTCAAGAAACAGGGCATCGGCATCTTCCTGATCAGCCACGATCTGCACGATGTCTTCGATCTGGCCGACCGGGTCACGGTGATGAAGAACGGCAAGGTGGTCGGCACGGCCCGCACGGCCGAAATCACCCAGGACGAGGTGCTGGGCATGATCATCTCGGGCAAATGCCCGCCGGCAGCGATGGCCGGCCCCGGCGCGCTGCGGAATTAGACCGCGCCGGGACCGGCATCCACTAAGGGAGCAGAGCTCCTCAGGCCGTTGCGTGCGGCTCGTGATGGAAATCCCAGACCGCCCAGGCCGAAACCGCCGCGGTCAGCAGACCGAGGACGATATGGGTCCGGAAGGCGGCGGGATTGCCGGTGAAGCCGAGCATCCAGGGCGAGGCCACCAGCCAGAGCCCGAGCGCCAGGTTCAGCCATTCCTCCCACTCCGCGAAGGCCGTGAGCGCGGCGACCGCGACCAGCGCGAGCACCACGGCGACGATCCAGGCATTGCGCGTCGGCATGAAGTCGCCGACGAAGCCCATGAACCAGGGTGAGAAGAACAGCAGCGCGGCAAGGATCAGGTTTAGCCAGTCCTGCGACCGTCTGATGTTCGTATTCGCGGTCAACATGATCACCTCCATCGGTGAAGATCATCCAACCACTACGCCTCGCGCACGAGGCGCTTGGTCGATTTTATTATACGCCGAGCCGGCAATATTTCAAGAACAGACGAGGAACGACCGCGCCGGCCCCGCGCACTGCGGTGCCGGCGCAGGCACGATCTCACTTCGCGTCGAGCAGGTCCTTCACCGACAGCAGGACGAGTTCGTTGTCGTCGGCCTTCTTCGGGTCGCGCGAGGAGGAGAAGGGCAGGTTGTTGTCGTTGCCGACGACGATCACGCCATTCGCCCGGTCGACCACGTCGACGTTCTCGATGGTGAAGAACGGGAAGGTGAAAACACCGTCCTTCGTGCCCTGCTTCGCCTTGCCGTCGGGATCGGCGATCTTCATCAGGTCGATATAGCCGATACGGCGCACGGGCTTGCCGACATTGGCGTCGGTCATCTCGATCTTGACGATCCGCTTGTGCTTGGCGATGTCGTGGAAGCAGTCCGGGCCGCGGCCTCCCGGCGCGCAGGCCTTGTCGGCAGTGCCCTCGCCGTTGTCGCGCTCGATGATCAGGCCCGTCGTGGCGTCGATCATGTTGAAGTCGCCGATGGCGAGACCCTTGGCTTCGAGCGGGAAGAACCAGGAACGGCCGGTCCACTTCTCGTTCTGGACGTCGAATTCGAGGATGCGGAGGACTTCCTTGCCGTCGACTTCCTCGTTGCCTTTGGTTTCCGCGTTCCAGAGCGGGCCCTCGAGCAGCGGGTAGAGGAAGCGGCCATCCGGCGACTGGGCCATGCCCTCGAAGCCCTTCGAGCGGCGGACATTGAACTCGACCGGCAGGTTCGGCGCGGCCGGGGTGGTGACGGCGTAGTGATCGGGCGAGCGGGCCGGCTTGCCGTCGACCAGCGTCTCGAACACGGCCTCGACCTTGCCATTGGCGTCGACGCGGATGAGATACGGGCCGAACTCCTCGCCGATCCAGTACTTGCCGCCGATCGGCTGGATCGATTCCGGGTCGAAATCGGCGCCGGTCAGGTAGCGCTTCTCGGTGCCCTCATGGACGATGCGGAAGGGGACCTTCTTGTCGGGATCGTGCAGGAAGGTGGTCGAGACACGTTCGAGCGCGCCCTTGCCGAAATCGGCCTTCAGGCGATGGAAGAACAGCATCGCGTCGGGCGAGTTCACCTTGGCGCCGAAGCCGTTATCGGTCAGCACGAGGAACTCGTTGTTGCCCAGCGAACGGATGCCGGAGAAGCCCTGGACCGGCTGGCCGGCAAAGGGGGTCGAGAGCCCCGTCGGGCGCCCGCCCGAGGTGCCCATCACCGTGCCGACGGCCTCGACGCGCTTGCCCGGCGKGACGAACTTGCCGGAAACCTTGAGATCGGCCGGCGCATCGGCGGGGGCGGGGATGATCGTCTCGGCCGGCAGCAGCGCCTGGCTCAGAAGCTTCGCGGGAAATTCCTTCGGAGACTCCTGCGCCCCGGCGAGCATGGTGGACGACAGAAGCAGGATAATGGCGAGCGACGAGCGCATGAAATTCTCCGGGCTGAAAAGGACCAGCCGGCTTCGCGCGCCCGGATGGCACCCCAACAACAACGGGGTGACGGTTCGGTGAAGGCGCCAGATGGCGCTACGGCATCGGCCGCTTCCGAAAACCGGATTCGACTTTTCGGGCCAGTGCTCAGTAGCCGCGGGCCGGATCGACGGCATGCAGCAGCGGCTCGCCCGCCTCCAGCCGCCTGATCTGCGCCGCGACCAGCGTGGCGATCGCCTCCGGCTCGGACATCGCCGCGTTATGCGGGGTGACGGTCACGCCCGGATGGCTCCACAGCGGCGACTCCACCGGCAGCGGCTCGGTCTCGAAGACGTCGAGCGTCGCGCCCTTGAGCGTGCCGGCATCGAGCGCGGCGAGGATGTCGTCCGCGACCTGAAGCCCGCCGCGGCCGGGATTGATCAGGAACGGCCCGCCGAGCCGGCCGTCCTGCGCGAGTCCTGCAAAAAGCCCGGCGTTGAGGATGCCGCGCGTCTCGGGCGTCAACGGCACCAGGCTGACGAGGATGTCGGTCCGCGCCAGGAAATCCTTCATGCCGTCCTCGCCGGAGAAGGTCTGCAGCCCTTCGACGCTCTTCGGCGAGCGGCTCCAGCCGGCCACGTCGAAGCCGATGACCTTGAGCTTGGCCACAGCATCGAGGCCGAGTTCGCCGAGCCCCATGATGCCGACACGGACGGAACGGGCCGCCGGCTGGTTGCGGTCGTCCTCCCAGAGCTTCGCCTGCTGCTGGCGCATGTATCGATGCTGCTGGCGCAGATACATCAGGCAATGCAGCACGACATATTCGCTCATCCGCGTCGTCAGGTCGGGATCGACCACGCGTGCGATCGGCACCTCCGGCAATTTGTCGTCGGCGAAGAGGAAATCGACGCCGGCACCGAGCGAGAAGATCGCCGCGAGATTGGGCAGGCCGGTCAGGCTGCCGGCCGGATGCTTCCAGCTCGCGACATAATGCACGGCCCGGCGGTCGAAGGGCTCGCCCGGCACCACGATCGGCATCTCCGGCAGCAGCGCCTGGAAGCGCGCCCGCCAGTCCTCGACATGCCAGCCCGTCATGGCCAGAAGCAAACTCATGCCCGTGTTCTCTCCGTGATCCGTCCGGCGACCAGTTCGCCCTGCGCCGCACCCTCTCCGATCCGATAGGCCTTGCGCAAGCGCTCGCTTGCCGCAAGGAAAGCGTTCTCGCCGCGCGCATGGACGATGGCGAGCGGACGGTCCGGCCCGAGCGTCGCACCGATGCCGGCCATATCGGTGAGGCCGACCGCATGGTCGATGCCGTCCTGCGGCCGCAACCGGCCGCCGCCCAGCGCCACGACCGCGAGGCCGACGGCGCGGGTATCGATGCCCGAGACCGTCCCGGCCGTCTCCGCGAAGACCGGCTTCACGACCGGCGCCGCGGCGAGATGCTTTGCCGGCGCTTCGAGCAGATCGGCAGGGCCGCCCAGCGCCACCACCATCCTGGCGAAGCGCTCGGCCGCGGCACCCGAGGCGAAGGYATCCTCGATCCTGCCACGCGCTTCGTCGAGGTTCGCCGCCAGACGGCCGAGCAGCAGCATCTCGGCGCCGAGCGCGACCGTGACCTCGTGGAAGCGCGGCTCGCGCCGGCGACCGGTCAGATGGTCGAGCGCATAGGCAACCTCGAGCGCATTGCCAGCGGCGCTGGCGAGCGGCTCGTCCATGTCCGTGAGCAACGCCGTGGTCGGCAGGCYGGAGTCGTTGGCGACGCCGACGAGCGCCTGCGCCAGGGCGCGCGCCTTCGCGGGTTCCGGCAGGAAGGCGCCGGAGCCGAACTTCACATCCATGGCGAGGCCGTGCAGGCCAGCGGCGAGTTTCTTCGACAGAATCGAGGCCGTGATCAGCGGCAGCGAWTCCACCGTCGCGGTGACGTCCCGGATGGCGTAGAGGCGCTTGTCGGCCGGGGCGAGATCGGCAGTCTGGCCGATGATGGCGCAGCCGGCCTCGCGCACCACCTTGCGGAACAGGGCGAGATCGGGCTGCGTCACATAGCCCGGCACCGCGTCGAGCTTGTCGAGCRTGCCGCCGGTATGGCCGAGGCCGCGGCCGGAGATCATCGGCACATAGCCGCCGCAGGCCGCGACTGCGGCTGCCAGCGGCAGGCTSACCGTRTCGCCGACGCCGCCGGTCGAGTGYTTGTCGAGKGCGGGGCCSGGCAGGTCGTYCCAGTTCAGSACCGTGCCGGAATCGCGCATGGCGAGCGTCAGCGCCACGCGCTCTTTCTCGGTCATGTCGTTGAAGAACACGGCCATGGCGAAGGCCGCCGCCTGCCCCTCGCTGACCGAGCCGTCGGTCAGCCCGGCGACGATCTGGCGGATATCGGCATCGGGCACTTCATGGCCGTCGCGCTTGGCCGCGATGATCTCCTGCGTCAGCCGCATCAGTAATTCCCCGGTGTGGCCTCACCGGCCGCGGCGCCGTCGATCGCCGCGAGCAAGGCGCCATGCAGGCCGCTCGCGCCGAAGCGGAAGGTTCGCGGCGTCGCCCAGTCCGGCCCCATGATCGCGTCGGCGAGGTCGAGATAGCCTTTGGCGTCGGCGAGCGTGCGGATGCCGCCGGAGGGCTTCAGCCCGACCGGCCGGCCGGCCATGGCGATGACGTTGAGCATGACGCGTGCCGCCGGGATGCTGGCGGAACGGGCGGTCTTGCCGGTCGATGTCTTGATGAAGTCCGCGCCCCAGGCGATGGCAAGCTCGGCCGCTGTCCTGACCTTTTCGAGATCGGGATATTCGCCGGTCTCAAGGATGACCTTCAGCAGCCTGTCGCCGCAGCGCATCCTGACATTGCGGAGCATCGCGGTCGCCGCCGTCGTATGGCCGGCGAGCACGGCCTGCCAGGGCAGGACGAGGTCGATCTCGTCGGCGCCGGCCTCCAGCGCCTCCTCGGTCTCGCGGATGACCGGCGCGATCGGTGTCCCGCCCTCCGGAAAATTGACGACCGTCGCGATCCGCACCGGGCCGTCGCCCAGAGCCAGACGCGCCGTCGCGACGAAGCGCGGCCAGAGGCAGACCGCCGCGACCGGAACCGGTCCGGAGACGGCGCGGCGGCAGAGATCGCGGGCGCCGTCCTCGGTGGCGTCGTCGGCGAGGTCGGTCAGGTCGAGCAGCGCGAGCGCGCGTCTGGCAAAAGCGTCGTCCGACATCGTTCAAAGCTCCGACAGGAAGGCGCGCAGCAGGCGGCGCAGCGAGCGCGAGGCCACCGCGGCGACATCGCGTGTCTCGCCGTGATGGGGCGCGCCGCCATGGAGGCCGGCGCCCATATTGGTGACGATGGACAGGCCGGCGACGCGGAGATCGTAGCGCCGCGCCAGGATGACYTCCGGMACGGTCGACATGCCGACGAGATCGGCGCCGAGCGTCTTCGCCATGCGGATTTCCGCCGGCGTCTCGAAGCTCGGGCCCGAGAACCACATGTAGACGCCCTCGCCCAACGGCACGATCGCGTTCGCCGCGGCGCGCTTCAGCCGCCCGCGCAGCAACGGATCATAGGCATCGACCATCGGCACGAAGCGGCCGTCCCCCCGGTCGCCGACCAGCGGATTGGGGCCGTTGAGGTTGATGTGGTCGGTGATGAGCGCAAGGCTGCCCGGCCCCATCGAGGGCGAAAGCGAGCCGGCCGCATTGGTCAGGATCAACGGCGGCGAGCCGAAGGCGGTGAGCAGGCCGAGCGGCACGCGCATCACCGCGGAATCGCCGCCTTCGTAATAATGGGCGCGGCCCTGATAGATCAGCACCTTGCGGTCGAACAGCGTGCCGTAGCAGAGCTGGCGGGCGTGGCCGGACACCTCGCCATGCGGAAAGCCCGGAATATCGGCATAGGGAATCGTGACGGCGTCCTGCACATCGTCGACGATCGAGCCGAGCCCGGTGCCGAGCACCAGGGCGCATTCGATCGGGCCGTCGATCCCCCTGTCGATCAACACCGATGCCGCTTCGTCGAAAGCCGGATCGACCGCCATGCAAACCCTCTCCCGGCCGCCTATGCGGCCGCCGCAAATCACCGCGGCAAATTGGCCGGTCCGAAGGACGCTGGCAACAACTGCTCCAGCGTGAAACGCGCGCGGATGCCTTCGGGGCCGGCGATGGCGACCGGAGTCTCAGGGCTCGCGAATTCGCGGATGCGCTGGCGGCAAGCACCGCAGGGCGTGACCAGCTCGTCCCCCTCGCCAAAGACGAGGATGGCGCGGATCGCCGTGCCGCCGGCCGCGATCATCGCGGMGATGGCGCCGGCCTCGGCGCAGGKCCCGACSGGATAGGMGGCGTTCTCGACATTGCAGCCGGMATGGACCGTGCCGTCATCGGCCAGCAGCGCCGCCCCGACCTTGAAGCGCGAATAGGGCGCGTAGGCGCGCGGCTGGAGGCGGGAAGCGGCTGCAAAGAGCGCGTCGAAATCGGGATCGGCGGCCAAGTCAGCGGTCCTTCATGTCAGCGTTCCTTGACATAGGGTATCCCGGAAGCCTTCGGCGGTGTCGCGCGGCCGATGAAGCCGGCGAGCAGGATGATGGTCATCAGATAGGGCAAGGCCTGGATCGCCTCCACCGGAACCAGCCCGATGCCCGGCAGCGTCACGCCCTGAAGCCTGATCGCGACCGCATCGAGCAGTCCGAAGAGCAGGCAGGCGCCGAGCGCCGGCCAGGGCCGCCAATTGGCGAAGATCACGGCTGCGAGCGCAATGAAGCCGCGCCCCGCCGTCATCTGCGGAAGGAAGCCGGCCGATTGCGCCACAGCAAGATAAGTGCCGCCGATGCCGCAGAGCAGGCCGCAGATCGCGACCGCCGCATAACGCAGGCCAGCCACCGAGATGCCGGCSGTATCGACGGCKGCSGGGTTCTCGCCGACGGCGCGSAKSCGCAGGCCGAAGCGGCTGCGCCTCAGCACAAGCGCGGTGGCCAGCACGCAGAGAAAGGCGAGATAGGCCGGCGCGGCATGGCCGGAAACCACCTCGTCATAGAGAAGGCCGAGCACCGGCACATGCTCGCGCGCCCATGGGCCGAAGGGCAGCGACAATTCACCGAAGCGGGCGGCTCCTTCGAGCGGCGGCGTGCGCCCGCCCTGTCCGTACCAGGCATTGCCGAGGACGACGGTGAGGCCCGCCGCCAGCATGTTGATCGCAACGCCGGAGACGATCTGGTTGCCGCGCCAGGTGATGGCGGCGAAGCCGTGCAGCAGCGCCAGCAGGACCGAGGCGAGAATGCCGGCGCCCAGCCCCACCCAGGCCGAGCCGGTGGCGAGGGCCGCGACCGCAGCGGCGAAGGCGGCGATCAGCATCTTACCCTCGAGGCCGATATCGACGACGCCGGCCTTCTCCGACCAGAGCCCGGCAAGCGCCGCGCAGATCAGCGGGATCGAGAGCCGGACCATCGAATCGAGCACGACGGCAATGGTCTGGAGCCACTCCATCAGCCGGCTGCCCCGCGGCCCAGCGCCGTCGCCACCAGCCGGCGGAACAACCCGTCGAGCGCTCCGGCGAAGAGGATGAGCACGCCGCCGATCACCACCACCATGTCGCGGGTGATCGCCGGCTTGTCGAAGGAAAGCTCCGCCCCGCCCTGGTAGAGCACGCCGAAAAGCAGCGCCGCCAGGCCCACCCCGACCGGATGGCCGCGCCCCATCARCSCGACGGCGATGCCGACGAARCCGTAGCCGGCCGTGAAATCAAGCACCAGCCGATGCTGCACGCCGAGCGCCTCGTTGACCGCGAGTCCGCCGGCGAGCGCGCCCGAGATCGCCATGGCGATCATGGTGACCGCGGCGGGCGAGATCCCCGCATAAGCGGCGGCGCGGGGATTGGCCCCGACGGTGCGGATCGCATAGCCCAGCCGCGTGCGCCAGATCAGCAGCCAGACCGCGAGCAGCGCCATTAGGGCGAGCAGGAAGGCGCTGTTGAGCGGGGTCGAGGGCAGCTTGATTCCGAACGGTGCGAGGAGCTGGTGCATCGGCGTCAGCACGGCCTGTGCCGGGAAATCCGCTGTCTCGGGCTGCATCGAGCCGATCTTGCCGATCACTTCGCGCAGCAGATAGACGATCAGCGTCGCGGCGACGAAGTTCAGCATGATCGTGGTGATGACGACATGGCTGCCGCGCTTCGCCTGCAGCCAGCCGGGGATGAAGGCGTAAGCCGCACCGCCTGCAGCCGCCGCGAGGATGGCGAGCGGCGCGGCGAGGAAGCCCGCCACGGAGAGGAAGCCCGGCATGGCCGAGAGCGCCCCACAGGCCAGCGCCGCGCAGATGCCGGCGACGGTCGCCTGCCCCTCGCCACCGATATTGAACAGCCCGGCATGGAAGGCGACGGCGACGGCGAGCCCCGTGAAGATGAAATTCGTCGCGTAATAGAGCGTGAAGCCGATGCCCTCGGCACTGCCGAGCGCGCCGCGCAGCAGCAGCGCCGTCGCCTCCAGCGGGTTCTCCCCGATGCCGAGGACGACGAGGCCGGCGACCAGCAGGGCCGCGGCGACCGAGACGAGCGGCACCAGCGCAGTATCGGCCCAGCGCGGCAGTTCGACCGGGGCGGCGCTCATGCGGCTTCGTCCGTGACGCCGGCCATCAGCAGGCCGAGATCGCGCTCATCCGCCGCTTCTGCTGCGCGTTCTCCCGTGATCCGGCCACCGCAGAGGGCGATGATTCGGTCCGAGAGCGCCATCACCTCCTCGAGCTCGACCGAAACCAGCAGGATCGCGACGCCGGCATCGCGCAACTCGATCAGCCTGCGGTGGATGAACTCGATCGCGCCGATATCGACGCCGCGCGTCGGCTGGCCGACGAGCAGCACCTTCGGATGCCGCTCGATCTCGCGGGCGAGCACGATCTTCTGCTGGTTGCCGCCGGAAAATTTCGCGGTCTTCAGGGCGGGATCGGGCGGGCGCACGTCATAGGCCGCGAAGGCCGTCAGCGCATGCGCCTCGATCCGCGACGGCGACAGGAAGGGCCCGGTCCGGAAGGCCGGATCGCCCTGATAGCCGAGGATCGCGTTCTCCGCCGCGCTAAAGGCGGTGACGAGGCCGCTGCGATGGCGATCCTCCGGGATATGCATGAGACCGCGCTCGCGCAGCCGGGCCGGATGACGATCCGCCGCCGCGAGGATCTGGCCGCCCAGGCGGATGACGCCGCGCGTGGGCTGGACCAGCCCGGCGAGGACCTCCAGCAACTCGCTCTGGCCGTTGCCGGCGACGCCGGCGATGCCGACGATCTCGCCGGCATGGAGGGTCAGGCTCACATCCCGCAGCGTCCACGCGCCGGCCGACCATCGCCTCGGCCAGCGCCGGCGGCGAGGTTTCCGCCGTCCGGAACCCGGCGACCATCTCGCCGCGCCGCATCACCGAAACCGTATCGGTGGCGTCCATGATCTCGCGCAGCTTGTGGGTGATCAGGATCACCGTCTTGCCCTGCGCCTTCAGCGCCCGGAGCAGGGCGAAGAGCTGATCGGCCTCGGCCGGGGTCAGCACGGCGGTCGGCTCGTCGAGGATCAGGATCTGCGCCCCGCGATAGAGCGCCTTCAGGATCTCGACGCGCTGCTGCAGGCCGACGGACAAATCGCCGACCGTGGCATCGGGGTCGATCGCGAGCCCGTATTCGCGCGACAGGCGGGCCAGTTCCGCCCGCGCCTTCGCCAGCCCGCCCTTGAGGCTGGCCCCGCCTTCGGCGCCGAGCACGACGTTATCGACGACGCTCAGCGTCTCGACCAGCATGAAATGCTGATGGACCATGCCGATGCCAGCCGCGATCGCATCGGCGGGGGAGCGGATGCGACGCGGCTCGCCCGCGATCCTGATCTCGCCGGCATCGGCCTCGTAGAAGCCGTAGAGGATCGACATCAGCGTCGATTTTCCGGCGCCGTTCTCGCCGACGATGCCGTGGATCGAGCCGGCCGCGACCGCAAGCGAAACGTCCCGGTTCGCCGCGACCGCGCCGAAGCGCTTGGAGATGCCGACGAGCTCGATCGCGGGAGGGGAAGGCACGAGGCTCAAGAGCGCGGCCCGCGCCTCACATCGTGCATTTCTGGTCGGACATGTAGTCGTGGACCTGGACCGTTCCGGCGATGATGGCGGCCTTGGCCTTCTCGGCGGCGGCCTTCATCTCGGGCGTGATCAGCGCCTTGTTGTTGTCGTCGAGCGCCCAGTCGATGCCGCCTTCCTTGAGGCCGAGCACGGAGATGCCGGGCTTCCAGGAGCCGTCGCGCGCCGCCATGAAGGAGTTGTAGGCGGCAACGTCGACGCGCTTGAGCATCGAGGTCAGGATCTTGCCGGGATGCAGCGCGTTCTGGTTGGAATCGACGCCGATGCCGAGCTTGCCGGCATCGGTCACGGCCCGGAGCACGCCGATGCCGGTGCCGCCGGCGGCGTGGTAGACGACGTCGGCGCCGCGGTCGATCTGCGACTTGGCGAGTTCGCCGCCCTTCACCGGGTCGTTCCAGGCTGAAGGCGTCGAGCCGGTCATGTTCTGGAAGATCTCGGCGCCGGGCTTGGCCGCCTTGACGCCCTGGATGTAGCCGCAGGCGAATTTGCGGATGAGCGGGATGTCCATGCCGCCGACGAAGCCGAGCTTGTCGGTCTTCGAGGCCATCGCCCCGAGCAGGCCGACGAGATAGGAGCCCTCATGCTCCTTGAAGACGATCGACTGCACGTTGGGCAGCTCGACCACCATGTCGATGATGGTGAATTTCAGGTCCGGGAACTCGGCCGCGACCTTCTGCAGCGCGGTCGCCTGGGAGAAGCCCACCGCGATGATCGGCGAATTGCCGTCGCGGGCGAAGCGGCGCAGGGCCTGCTCGATCTGCGCATCGTTCGTCGGCTCGAAATCGCGGAACTCGACGCCGGTTTCCTTCTTGAACTTGTCGGCGCCAATGAAGACGCCCTCGTTGAAGGATTTGTCGAACTTGCCGCCCTTGTCGTAGACGATCGCCGGCTTGATCGGCTGCTGCGCGAAAGCCGCCGCCGAAATCACCATGCCGGCCAGCGCCGCCGCGAAAGAACCCAAACGCATCGCATAGTCCCCTGTTGAAGCCGGGTGCCGTTAGCCGGCCCTCGATGGTGCCACGATGACATGGCTCGGCGGCGCGGCCAAGCTGGCGATGAGGTCAACTCTTTCGCAGGCGCGGCAACGCGATGCGATTGCCGAAGAAGGCCATCCGGTCCTATCCTGTGGGATGATGCTGAACGACGACGAGATCGAGCGCTATGCGCGCCATATCGTCCTGCCGGAGATCGGCGGGCCGGGGCAGCAGAAGCTGAAGAACGCCCGCGTGCTGGTCGTCGGCGCCGGCGGGCTCGGCGCGCCACTGATCCAGTATCTGGCCGCGGCCGGCATCGGCAAGATCGGCATCGTCGACGACGACGTGGTCTCGCTCTCGAACCTGCAGCGCCAGACCATCTTCACCACCGACGACATCGGCAAGCGCAAGGCCGTGGCGGCCGCGAACTTCATCCGCCGGCTCAACCCGAACGTCGTGGTCGAGGAACATGTCACCCGCATCGACCCGCACAATGCCCGCGCGATGATCGCCTTCTACGATGTCGTCGCCGAGGGTTCGGACAGTTTCGCCACGCGCTATGCCGTCTCCGACGCCTGTTTCCACGAGCACAGGCCGGTGGTGATGGGCGCGCTCGGCCGCTTCGACGGCTCGCTGACCACGATCCGCGCCCATGAAACCGGCCCGGACGGGCGGCCGAACCCGACCTGGCGCTGCCTCTTCCCCGATGCGCCGCCGCCGGGCTCGATCCCGACCTGCGCGGAGGCCGGCGTGTTGGGCGCGCTGCCCGGCATCATCGGCTCGCTGATGGCGCTGGAGGTGGTGCGCGCGGTCACCGGCTTCGGCGAGCCGCTGGTCGGCAAGCTCCTGCTGGTCGATTCGCTGACGATGCGCTTCGAGACGCTGCGCTATGGCTGGGACGAGACGAACCCGCTGAACGGGACGAACGTCGCGGCCTGAACGCCATCGATTAACGGCGCCGTGATCCCGGACAAGCCGCAAAGCGGCGCCGATTCCGGAGCGCTTCCGGCCGAGGTCCAGGCCTGGATCCCGGGTCTGCGCTTCGCTTCGCCCGGGATGGCCATGTCAGAGGTCTAAGGGAACCTCTCAGCGTTTCGCTTCGATCACATCCCAGAGCTGCGCCGCCAGGTCCGGCCCGCCCAGCTTCTTGATGGCGCGCACGCCGGTCGGGGCGGTGACGTTGATCTCGGTGAGCTTGCCGTGGATCACGTCGATGCCGACCAGCAGCAGGCCGCGCCGGCTGAGCTCGGGGCCGATCGCCTCGCAGATCGCAAGCTCCTGCTTCGACAGATCGGTCGGCCGCGCCGCGCCGCCGCGCACCATGTTGGCGCGGAGATCGCCGACCGCCGGCACGCGATTGACCGCGCCCGCCGCCTTGCCGTCGATCAGGATGATGCGCTTGTCGCCTTCCGTGACCTCCTTGATGAAGCCCTGCACCACCCAGGGCTCACGGAAGAGGTTGCTGAACAGGTCGAAGAGCGAGCCGAAATTCGGATCGCCCTTGCCGGTCTTGAACACGGTCGCGCCGCCATGGCCGTAGAGCGGCTTCATGACGATCTCGCCGTACTCGTCGCGGAAGGCCTCGATCTCGGCCCTGTCGCGGGTGATCAGCGTCGGCGGCATCAGCTCGGGGAAATGGGTGACGAAGATCTTCTCGGGCGCGTTGCGCACCTCGGCCGGGTTGTTSACCACCAGTGTTTTGGGGTGGATGCGCTCCAGCATATGGGTGGTGGTGACATAGGCCATGTCGAAGGGCGGGTCCTGCCGGAGCAGCACGACGTCGAGCTGGGAAAGGTCGACCTTCTCCTCGGCCCCCAGAGTGAAATGATCGCCCTCGACGTCGCGCACCGTGACCGGGCGGATCGGCGCCGTGACCTTGCCGTCGCGCAGCGAGAGCTTGTCGGGGGTGTAGGTGTAGAGSSTGTGKCCGCGCSSCTGCGCYTCCAGCATCAGGGCGAAGCCGGTATCGCCGGCGATCCGGATGCGCTCGATCGGGTCCATCTGGATGGCGACGGAGAGAGTCATGGGCGGGCTTCCTGTTGCGGCCCGTTCTTATCGGGCTGCCGGTCGGGTTCCTGCAAGTAGGTGGCCCTGCGTCACAGGACAAGCGCGAAGGCGGCCGGCACATGGCGCGGCCAGCGCCAGGGCGCCAGGAAGACCGCATCGGCCCTGAGATCGTAGCCCATCGCCCAGGGATTGCGGGCGAGCCATTGCCGGACGCGCCGTTCGACGAGGCGCTGCTTTTCGACTGTCAGGGCCGTCAGGGCGTCCTCGATTCGGCCGCGCGCCTTGACCTCGACGAAAGCGACGGTGCGCCCGCGCCGCATGACGATATCGATCTCGCCGCCCTTGCCGCCGAAGCGCCGCTCCAGCAGCCGATAACCCTTCGCCATCAGCCAGAGGATGGCGAGCCATTCCGCCCGACGGCCCGAAAGGCCGGAACGCCGCGCCCGGCGGCTGCGCAATGCCGAGCGCGTCGCAGGTTCTGTCACGGATTGTCGCGGGTGAGTTCGAGGGCGCGCGCATAGACCTTGCGGCGCGGCTGGCCGGTCTCCGCCGCGACCTGCGCCACCGCCTCCTTGAGCGAGACCTTCGCCAGCGCCGCGCGCAGCCGTTCATCGATCGCCTCGTCGCTGGGAACGAGATCGACGGCGCCCGGCGGGCCRATGATGACGACGATCTCGCCGCGCGCCTCCTCCTGCGTCTCGTAATGCGCGGCCAGCTCGGGGAGGGTGCCGCGCCTGACCGTCTCGTAGAACTTCGTCAGTTCGCGCGCGACAGCGCCCGGCCTTGGGCCCAGCACCGCGGCGGCATCAGCCAGCATCTCGGCGAGGCGGCGGGGCGATTCGAAGAAGACCAGCGTGCCGGGAATGGCGGCGAGCTCGGTCAGCCGGGTGCGGCGCCCGCCCGATTTCGGCGGCAGGAAGCCCTCGAAGAAGAAGCGGTCGGTCGGCAATCCGGCCAGCACCAGCGCCGCCAGCACGGCGGAGGGGCCGGGAATACCCGTAACCGGCAGGCCTTCCGCCACCAGTTCGGCCACGAGCTTGTAGCCGGGATCGGAAACGAGCGGCGTCCCGGCATCCGAGATCAAAGCGAGCTTGCCGCCTTCGCGCAGCTTCGCCAGCACCTTCGGGCGCATCTGCGCGGCGTTGTGCTCGTGATAGGGCAGGAGCGGCGTCGAGATGCCGTAATGCGCCAGCAGCGTCTTCGAGGTGCGGGTGTCCTCGGCCAGGACCGCATCGGCGGCGGCGAGCGTCGCGAGCGCCCGGAAGGAGATGTCGCGCAGGTTTCCGATCGGCGTGGCGACGATGTGCAGCCCCGGTGACAGCGGCTCGGCCTCGGCCTTGAGACCGAAGGCGGTGTAGCTGGCGGGGCGGGGCGGAGCGGCGTTCGACATGGCCGCAAGCTGCCACAGCGCCCCCGGCCGCGCCATGGCGTGCGTGCGACGGGCCCGATGCAACCCATAGTTAACAACTTGAAAATAGCATGTGGCACTGGCACGAGAGTCCCGCGGGGGGACTGTATTACCGGGCAAGGCTTTGCCGGCCCGGTCACGACTGGAGATCGCCCGTGTTGCACCATCGGCACTTCGTACCGGTTCTGCGGTTCAAGGCGGGCGCGCTGGCCGTCTCCCTGTCCTTGCTGCTCGCGAGCTGCAGCGGTGGCCCCGCCGGCCTGCCGGGCTTCGACGGCCCCGCCTCGACGGAACCGGCCGCGCCAAGCGGCCAGACCATCGGCACCGGCAAGGTCAAGGTCGGCCTCATCCTGCCGCTCGGCGCCGAAGGCCAGGGCGGCGTGGTCGGCAATTCACTCAAGAACGCCGCCGAGATGGCCCTGGCCGAATTCCCCAACGCGGACCTGACGCTGCTGGTCAAGGACGACCGCGGCACGCCGGAAGGCGCGCGCGCCGCGGCGCAGGAAGCGATCTCGGAAGGCGCAGAACTCATCATCGGGCCGCTCTTCGCCCCGACCGTGCAGGCGGCGGGACAGGTGGCGCGGGCGGCCAACCGGCCGGTCATCGCCTTCTCCAGCGATTCCAACGTGGCCTCGCGCGGCGTCTATCTGCTCTCCTTCCCGCCCGAGAACGACGTCAACCGCGTCATCGCCTATGCCGCGCAGCAGGGCCGCAAATCCTTCGCCGCGCTGCTGCCCGACACCGCCTATGGCAAGGTCGTCGAGGCCGCCTTCCAGCAGGCGGTGGCAGCACGCGGCGCCCGCGTCGCGGCGATCGAGCATTTCGGCTCCGACCCGGCCGCGATGCGCACAGCCGTCCAGCGCCTGATGCCCTCGCTGCAGCAGGCAGATGCGCTCTTCGTTCCGGCCGCGGCCGATGCGATGCCGGCGCTCGGACAGGCGCTGCAGCAGGCCGGCTTCGACCCGCGCAAGGTGAAGCCCCTCGGCACCGGCGTCTGGAACGACAGCGGCATCGCACAGGTGCAGGCGATCCAGGGCGGCTGGTTCGCCTCGCCCGACACGGCCGGGTTCAACGCCTTCGCGGGACGCTACCAGCAGCGCTTCAACAGCAGCCCGACCCGCACCGCGACCCTCTCCTACGACGCGGTTTCGCTGGCGGCGGCACTGGCGCGCACGCAAGGCTCGCAACGCTTCTCCGAGGCGGTGCTGACCAACGCCTCGGGCTTCGCGGGAGCCGACGGCGTCTTCCGCTTCCGGCCGGACGGGCAGGTCGAGCGCGGGCTCGCGGTGCTCGAACTGCGCAACGGCCAGATCGTCACGATCAACGCCGCGCCGCGCGATCTCGGCCCGCGTTCGCAGTAGCGCGCTGCCGTACCAACAAAAAGGCCGGGCAAATGCCCGGCCTTTTGCATTTGAGCGCTGACAGAGCTCAGCTCGCCGGCGCGTATTTCACCGCGCAGCCATAAGCCTTGGTGCTGGCCTCGGAGACCGGCTTGCCGGCCTTCAGCTCGGCGACCGCCTGCCGGACATAGCTCTTCGCGCCGCTGAGGCTCGCGGGGTTCGAGGACGGCTTGTCGTCGATCGCACCCATATAGGCGAGCGTGCCCTTGGGATCGATGATGTACATGTGCGGCGTGGTCTGGGCGCCATAAGCGCGTGCCACCTGGCTCTTCGGGTCGAGCAGGATGCCGGCGGGGGCGGCGTCGCGCTGGACGGTCAGCTCCTTCGCCTTCGCCGCCTCGACATAGCCCTGCTCGCCGGGCGGCGAGGAGATCACCGAGAGCCAGACGATGCCCTCCTTGGCCATGTCCTTCTGCAACGTTTGCATGGTGGCGCTGTTGTAGTGCTTGCGGACATAGGGGCAGTCGTGATTGGTCCATTCGAGGATCACGGTCTTGCCGGCGAATTCCTGGAGATTGCGGGTCTTGCCGTCGATATCGACCGCCTGGAAGGCCGGCGCGGGCTGGCCGACGCGGGCGGCGCCTTCAGCGAAGGCCGCGCCGGTCGTGAGCGAAAACCCGGCAAGAGCGAGGCCGGCGATGAAAGTCTGTCTGGTCAGGCTTTTCATGTCTGTCTCTCTGGTTGGAATCTACGGCGTGTTGGCCGCGGTCTTATCCCGGCCCGCCGCGCGTTCGGCGGCCGCGATCACGGCATCCGGCGTCAGGAGCTGCGGCAGGATCTCGGCCTGCCCGTCCTTGCGCGCCGGATAGAACAGATAGAGCGGCACGCCGGCCCGGCCTTGCTCGGCCAGCGCCTGGGCGATGCGGGAATCGCGGTTGGTCCAGTCGGCCTTGAGATAGGTGACGCCGAGCCTGGCGAAAGCGTCCTTCACCTCCTGACGCGAGAGCGCGACGCGCTCATTGGCGAGGCAGGTGATGCACCASGCRGCGGTGAAGTTGACGAAGACCGGCTTKCCCTGCSCCTGCAGCGTGGCGACGCGCTCAGGGCTCCAGGCCTGGATATCCCCGGCCCGCGCCTCCGCATTGGTGCCCGGCACGGCGTTCTCGACCGTGAACCAGCCGGCGCCGAGCGCGACCAGCACGGCCAGTACAGTCCCGAAGGCGCGGCGCGGCAGGGAGCCACGGGTGACGCCGACGAGCCAGACGACGAAACCCGCCGCCAGCACCGCAACCAGCGCCGCCAGAACGCCCTGCGGGCCGGTCTGGACCGAGGCGACCCAGATCAGCCAGATCGCGGTCGCGAACATCGGGAAGGCGAAGGCCTGCTTCAGCACCAGCATCCAGCGCCCGGGCTTGGGCAAAAGCCGAAGCAGGCCCGGCGCGAAGGAGAGCGCCACCACCGGCAGAGCGAAGCCGAGGGCCAGCGCCATGAAGACCGAGAGCGCGAGCGCCGGCGGTTGCGTCACCGCATAGCCCATCGCTGCGCCCATGAAGGGCGCCGTGCAGGGCGTGGCGACGACGACGGCGAGCACGCCGGTCATGAAGGCGCCGAGGCGTCCGCCCCGGCTGGCGAGCCCGTCACCGAGGCCAACCACCGCGCCGCCGATCTCGAAGGCGCCGATCAGGTTGAGCCCGATCAGCACCATCACCACGGCAAGCGCGATCACCAGCAGCGGCGACTGGAGCTGGAAACCCCAGCCGACGCTGCCGCCGAGCGCACTCAGCGCAATGACAGCTCCGGCCAGCACCAGGAAGGTCAGCAGCACGCCGCAGAGGAAGATCAGGCCCTGCTCGCGCGTTTCCGCCCGGCTGCGATGCGCCGTCTGGGCGAAGCCGAGCGCCTTGATGAACAGCACCGGCAGCACGCAGGGCATCAGGTTGAGGATGAGCCCGCCGGCGAAGGCGAAGGCCAGCGCGGCGAGCAGCGTGAGGTCGGCGCCTTCCGCCGGGACGGGAATCCGCACGATCGCCGAGCGGGGCGCGTTGGAACCGGTCTCGGCCGCTTTGGAGACCAGCGCAGGATCGGCATCGGCCACCAGCGTCAGCGCACGCGGCACGCCATCCTGCCTGAAGGTCAGGACGCCGGAGATATCAGGCTGCTCCAGCTTGAAGGCACTGGAGCGGGTCAGCGTCAGGCCCGGCACATCGCCGGCTTTCATGGGCTGGTCGGCGGCGTGTTCGATCAGCGTGTCGGAGATCGGAAAGAAGCGCAGATCGCTCGCGCCGGCCGGAAGGCCGGGCAGTGCCAAGGCGAGGTTGTCGCCGTCGGCACTCAGCCTGCCACGGAAGCCGGCCGGCTTCGGCAGGGCGGCGAGCGCGGCATCGATGCGCTGCTGCGCCGCCTCATCGACTGCGCTTGCCGCGCCGACGGGCAGGTCGAGCGTGAAGCTGCCTTCCTCGGGAATGCAGATCTTTTCGCAGACCAGCCAGGTCGCGTTCGCCTTGAGCGGGAACGTCTCGCCGGGCTTGGCATCGGCCGGCACGGTAATCTCGACCGGCAGCACGACCTCGCCCTCGAAGCCGAAATTCACCAGCGGCTCGACGCGGATGGCACGCGGCGCCGGCCAGGCGATGTCTCCGGCCTTCGCGCCGGCCGGCAGATCCCACTGAATCTGCGTCGGCTCGCCGGAATCGCCGGGGTTCAGCCAATAGGTATGCCAGTGCGGGGCGAGCTTCTGGGTCAGCGCCACGTGGAAGCGCTCGCCGGGCGCGACCGTGTCGCGGCTCGACAGCAGCGTGGCGGTGACCCGCTGGGAGGTGACGGCCGCCGATTCGGCGGCAAGCGCCGCGCCCGGCAACGCCAGCCCCAGGGCCAGCAGGGCGCCGGTCAGAAGCCGCCGGGCCGAAACGCCGCGCGCCCTGTCGGGTCTTTCGGAATACAGCGCCATCATCCCACTTCTGTCTGATATCATCGGACCCAGATGCCTCAAACAACCCGTTCATGCCAATGACAAGGCGGTGAGGCAGTGTCTCGGGCGATCCTGCGCCATCGCGCCGCCGCCCGCAGCGCGCCATGATGTCGCCGCGCACCGCTCCTTATCTCCCGCCTCCGCTGAAATCGCGAGATCCGAGACCATGACGATCCACCCCGCCCTCATCGCCGCCAATACGGCCGTCATCACCGGCGGCGCCTCCGGCATCGGCTTCGCCGCCGCCCGCGCCTTCGCCGGCCTCGGCATGAGGGTCGCCATCGCCGACAGCGACGAGGAAGGGCTGAAGGCCGCCGGGCAGGTGCTCGCCACGCTGGTCGGCGAGCACAATGTGCTGGCGGTCGCGACCGATGTCTCGCATCGCGAGGAGGTCGCGGCGCTGCAGGAGAAGGTGCTCGCCAAGTTCGGGCGCGTGCATGTGCTGATGAACAATGCCGGGATGCAGCAGGGCAGCGGCATTTTCGGCCCGGCTGAGACGTGGGAACGCACCCTCGCGGTCAATCTCGGCGGCATCGTCAACGGCACGCAGATCTTCGGGCCGGGCATGGTCGCCCATGGCGCGCCGGCGCTGATCGTCAACACCGGCTCGAAGCAGGGCATCACCACGCCGCCGGGCAATCCGGCCTACAATGTCTCGAAGGCCGGCGTGAAGGTCTTCACCGAGGCGCTGGCGCATGAACTCCGCAACACCGAAGGCTGCAAGGTCAGCGCCCATCTGCTGATCCCCGGCTTCGTCTTCACGCCGCTGACGGCGCGCGGGCGCGTCGAGAAGCCGGAGGGTGCCTGGACACCGGAGCAGACCGTCGATTTCATGCTGGAGCGGCTGAAGGCCGGGGACTTCTACATCCTCTGCCCGGATGACGAGACGACGCGCGCCCTCGATGAGAAGCGCATGGCCTGGGCGATGGGCGATATCATCGAGAACCGCCCGCCGCTCTCGCGCTGGCACAAGGATTATGGCGAGGCGTTCAAAGCCTTCGTCGCAAAGACCTAGATCGCCGCACCGTCCGTCACGATGTCCGCGCCGAGCCCCTGCCGGACGACGCGGACGATCTCGGCCTCCGCCGCCGCGCCACGCCTGCGCGGACGGGCGGCGTCGATGCGGTGCTCGGCGATGATCTGGCCGGGCGCGCCCGAGAGGATCACGACACGGTCGGCGAGATAGGCGGCCTCGTCGATGTCGTGGGTGACGAAGAGCACGGTCTTGCCGGTGCGCTGCCAGACGCGGATCAATTCGTCCTGCAGATTCTCGCGCGTCAGGGCGTCGAGCGCCGAGAAGGGCTCGTCCATCAGCAGGATTTCCGGCTCGACCGCGAGCGCACGCGCCAGCGAGACGCGCTGGCGCTGGCCGCCGGAGAGCTGATGCGGCCAGCGTTGCGCGAGCCCGCCCAACCCGACGAGATCGAGCATCTCCTGTGCCTTCTTCAGGCGCTCGCCACGCGATGTCCGGCCTTCCAGGCCGAAGCCGACATTGGAAATCACCTTGCGCCAGGGCAGGAGCCGCGAATCCTGGAAGACCAGAGCGACAGGGCGACGCGCATTGTCCTTCGCGTGGATGACGACCTCGCCGCCGCTCGGCTTCGCAAGGCCCGCGATGACGCGCAGCAGGGTCGACTTGCCGACGCCGGAGGGGCCGACAATGGCGAGGAACTCGCCGCGCCCGACCTTCAGGTCGAGCTTGCGCAGCACTTCGGTCTGTTCGCCGTCGCGGGTGAAGGTCAGCGACAGGCTCTTGATCTCGATCACGCTTTCCAACGCAGCACCCATCTCTGGAAGGCGACGAAGGCCGTGTCGAGCAGCCCGTAGAGCGCCGCCATCGTCAGCATGTAGACCACGACGATGTCGGTCGCGAGCAGGCTGGACGCCTGCATCATGCGCTGGCCGACGCCAGCGACGCCGAAGATCTCGGCCGCGACCACCGCCATCCAGGCCTGGCCGAGCGCCGTGCGAAAACCGACGAGGATGCCCGGCATCGCCGCCGGCAACAGGATCTTGAACAGGCGCTGCCAGGGCGAGCGGAAGCCGAAGGCATCGGCGACCTCGACGAGATCGCGGTCGACGCCGCGAATTGCTCCCTGCGCCGCGAAGAAACTGATCCAGAACACGCCGATGGCGATGATGAAGACCGCCGCGCCCGGTGTGACGCCGAACCAGATGATGGCGAAGGGCACCCAGGCGAGGCCGGGCACGGGCCGCAGCACGCGCACGACCCAGGCCGTCGCCTCCTCGGCAATCCGCGACATGCCGACGAGCACGCCGAGCGCGATGCCGAGGCCGGCGCCGACGAAGAGGCCGACGAAATAATGCCAGAGCGAGCCGAGGATCGCCGCGAGCCAGGCGCCCGAGGACACCTCGCGCATGAAGGCCTTGGGCAGCGCGCTCGGCGGCGGCAGGAAGGCGGGGTTCACCCAGCCGAAATAGGGCACCGCCTCCCAGATCAGCAGGAAGGCGATCAGGCCCAGAAGGGCAAGGGCCGGAGCCCGAAGTCTCTTCACAGTGGTCAGCCGCCCGCCTTGATCGCGCGCTCGTAGTACTGGGTCTCGAACAATCCGTCGAACGGCAATTCCTTGTCGAGCGAGCCGAGCTTGACCTGATAGGCCTGCATGGCGCGCGCGGGCTCGATGATCTTGCGCGGATCGATCTCGAAGACGCTTGCCGGCGAGCCCAGCGCCTTCCGGATCAGCTCGGGATCGACGATGCCCTTGCCGAGCGCGGCGCCGACATGCGGCGCGGCTTTGGCCGGGTCGGCCTTGATCAGCGCCGCCGCCTTGACGAGGCTTGAGACGAGGTTCTGGACGGCGTCGGGGTTCTTGGTGGCGAAGGCGCCGGAGACGGCGACCACAGTACCCGGCTGGCCCGGGAAGACCTCCTCGCCGCCGGCGACCAGCTTGATCGCGCTGTTGCGGCTCTGGAGGATGGTCAGCGCCGGCTCGCGCACGCTGCCGCCATCGACCGCGCCGGCCAGGATCGCCTGCTGGGTCGCATCGATCCCCATCGGCACGATCTCGACATCGGCCTTGTCGACCTTTGCGACCTCCCAGAGCCAGTATTGCAGCGTCGTATTGGGCACCGAGCCGGCCGGCTGGGTGGCGAGGCGGGCCGGCTTGCCATTCGCCGCCTTGAACGCCTTGAAGGCGGCCGCAGCCGCGGTGCCAGCCGTGAAGAACTTCGACAGCGACGGCGCGGCGACGACGACATTCTCGCCGATGGCGGTCGAGGCGACGACGCGGACATCGATGCCGCGCGAGCGAGCGACGGCCAGCGGGGCCACGCCGGCGACGTAGATGTCGAGCGTGCCCGAGGCCAGCGCCTGGATCATGTTCGGGCCGGATTCGAAGACGGTGACCGCGCTTTCGAGGCCGCCCTGCTTCAACCAGCCCTCGCCATTGGCGACGAAGAAGGGCGCGGTGCCGACGACCGGGATGTAACCGACCCGTGCCGTGACGGCCTGGGCACGAGCCGCGCCGGCGAACGGGGCCGCCGCTGCCAGGGTCGCACCCGCGATGAGAAACTGGCGGCGATCCATCGTTCAAATCCTCTCGCAAGACGGCGCCAAAACAGCACCCATTGACAGATGGAGAAAAGGATTTTCTATCTGGATGCAAGTGATCGACATCAAAAAGAAACTTATTCTCTTATGATCGCGATCAACGGAACGAATTTTCTCCTATGACGGATTTCAGAGAATGGATGCCATCGACCGCAAGATCCTGACCGTGCTGCAGAACGACGCCAACATCTCGATCGCCGATCTGGCGGATCGGGTCGGGCTCTCGCAGACCCCATGCTGGAAGCGCATCCAGAAGCTCGAACAGGCGGGCGTCATCCTGAAGCGCGTCGCGCTGGTTTCGCCGGAGAAGATCGGGCTCGGGCTCACCGTCTTCGTGCAGATCGAGACGGCCGACCATTCCGGCCCCTGGCTCGACAAGTTCGCGCAGACGGCCGCCGCCATGCCGGAGGTGATGGAATTCTACCGGATGGCGGGGGATGTCGACTACATGCTGCGCGTCGTCGTCGCCGACATGGCCGCCTATGACACCTTCTACAAGAAGCTGATCGAGACGATCCCGCTCAAGAACGTCACCTCGCGCTTCGCCATGGAACGGATCAAGGCGACGACCGCCTACAAGGTGCCGGACCTGCCGCGCCCATGAGCGGCACGGGCTAGCCTTGCCGGCGCATGACAGGCCGGCGTCGCGGATGCTAGGAAGCAGCCGACGCCCGCGCTGCCCGAGGAGCCGCCTTGTCCGCATCCCGCTCCGTTCTCCTGATCATCGGCGGCGGCATCGCCGCCTACAAGGTGCTCGAAGTCATCCGCCGGCTGAAGGATCGCGGCATCGCCTCGCGCTGCATCCTGACCAAGGCGGGCGAGCAGTTCGTCACGCCGCTCGCCGTGTCGTCGCTGGCGGGCGAGCGCTGCTTCACCGATCTGTTCTCGCTGACGGACGAGGCCGATATCGGCCATATCCAGCTATCGCGCTCGACCGATCTCGTCGTGGTGGCGCCGGCGACCGCCGACCTCATCGCCAAGATGGCGAACGGCCACGCCGACGACCTCGCCTCGACCGCCCTGCTCGCCACCGACAAACGCGTGCTGATCGCACCCGCGATGAACCCGCGCATGTGGCAGCACCCGGCGACGCGGCGGAACATGGCCCAGCTCGAAAAGGACGGCATCCTCGTCGTCGGACCCAATAGCGGCGCCATGGCCGAACGCGGCGAGAGCGGGCTGGGCCGCATGGCCGAGCCTCCGGAAATCCTCGCCGCGATCGAGCTCGCGCTCGCCGGTGAAAGGCCTTCAGCCCGCGCCATCGGCTTCCTCGGCCGGCTGCCCGGCGGCGACCACGCACCGGCCGCCCGCTCGCTCGCCGGCAAGCATGTCCTGATCACCTCCGGGCCGACGCATGAGTCGATCGACCCGGTGCGCTACATCGCCAACCGTTCCTCCGGGAAGCAAGGCCACGCCATCGCGGCGGCGGCGGCCGCCGCCGGGGCGCGCGTGACCCTGGTCAGCGGGCCGGTCACGCTGCCCGATCCGGCCGGAGTCGAGACCATCCATGTCGAATCCGCCCGGCAGATGCTGGCGGCGGTCGAGGCGGCACTGCCGGCCGATCTGGCGATCTTCGCCGCGGCCGTCGCGGATTGGCGCGTCGCCGACGCCGCATCGGAGAAGATGAAGAAGGACGGCGGAGCCCTGCCACCGCTCTCGCTGGTCGAGAATCCCGACATCCTCGCCACGGTCGCGCATCGTCCGAACGGGCGGCCGGGCTTTGTCGTCGGCTTTGCGGCCGAGACGCAGCACGTCATCGACTACGCCAGGGTCAAGCTCGCCAAGAAGGGCTGCGACCTGATCGTCGCCAACGATGTTGGCGGTACCGGCGTGATGGGCGGCGACGCCAATACCGTGCATCTCGTGACAGTCGATGGCGTCGAGACCTGGCCGACCCTGCCCAAGGAAGAGGTCGCGAGCCGCCTCGTCGCCCATCTCGCCCAGAAGGTCGCCGCCGCGAAGGCAGACTGAGCTCCAAGGGGCGCGCTAGATCACTGGCGCTGCTCCGCCCGGTCGCGCGCCCGCGCCTCGGCGCTGCGCTCCGCGGGCGGACCATAGCCGCCGGCGCCGGGCGTGATGATCTCGACGATCTGGCCCTTTTCCAGCGCGCCATCGCCCTTGACGAAAGGCACGACGCCCTCGCTGAAGACGAAGGAGCCGCCCAGCCCCTCGCCGCCGCCGGCAAGCCCCCAGGGCCGCGAGGTCAGGCGCGAAT
>NZ_JBFRDQ010000069.1:0-19099 GCF_052113865.1 Allobosea sp. TAB14
GCCGACAGCCTCGGCGATGCGGCCGAAACCATCTCGGGCAAGGACGGCAAGCTGCGCGGCGCGGTCGGGGCGCTGCTGTCCGCCGCGCTGGAGGAGACCCGCCGCTCGGTCGATCTCGGCGAGGACGGCATCAAGGAGCGGGCGGCCATCGCACTGTCGCGGATCGAGGCCCGCGCCGGCCGGAACATGGCGCGCGGCACCGGGCTCCTGGCGACGATCGGCTCCACGGCGCCCTTTGTCGGCCTGTTCGGCACGGTCTGGGGCATCATGAATTCCTTCATCGGCATCAGCCAGGCGAAGACGACCAATCTCGCCGTGGTCGCGCCGGGCATCGCCGAGGCGCTATTGGCGACGGCGATCGGCCTGGTCGCGGCGATCCCCGCCGTCATCATCTACAACGTCTTCGCCCGCGCCATCACCGGCTACCGCGCGACGCTGTCGGACGCCTCGGGCGAGATCCTGCGCCATCTCTCGCGTGATCTCGAGCGGCGCCAGCGCCTGGTTGCGAGCGTGCCGGCGCGCTCGGTCCTGCAGGCGGTGCCGCCGGCCGCCGCCGCGATGCCGCGTGCCCGGGCGGAGTGAGCCATGGCCGTCTCGCTCAAGGACCCGCAGGATGGCGATCTCGGCGAAGTCGCGGACATCAACGTCACGCCCTTCATCGACGTCATCCTGGTGCTGCTGATCATCTTCATGGTGGCGGCGCCGCTTTCGACGGTCGATGTCGCGGTCGACCTGCCGGTCTCGAACGCGCAGCCGCAGCCCCGGCCGGACACGCCGGTCTTCCTGACGGTGAAGGGCGATCTGTCGCTCGCGCTCGGCAACGACGCCCTGCCGCGCGAGGCGCTGCAGGCGACGCTCGACCAGCGCACCGGGAATGACCGCGAGCAGCGCGTCTTCCTGCGCGCCGACGGTGCCGTCGCCTATCGCGAGCTGATGGAGGTGATGAACCTGCTGCGCAAGGCGGGCTATCTGAAGATCGCGCTCGTCGGCCTCGAGGATACCGGGCAGGGCGCGGCGGCGGCCAAGCCATGAGCATCGGGCGCTCGCCGCAGACACGTTTCTGGCCCGCCGCGCTGCGCTGGGGCGTCGCGGCGCTGGTCATCGCCGGCGCCCATGGCACGGCCGGCTGGATGATCGCGACCTGGCAGCCAGCCGAGGCCGCGGCCGGCGCTCAGCCCGCCGCCGTGATGATCGAGCTCGCGCCGCTCGCGGTTGCGCCGGAAACGCCGCAGCAGGATATCGCGCCCGGACCCGAGATGGTCGAATCCGAGCCCGAACCGCCGCCGCCCGAGCCTGTGGTCGAGCGACCCAGGGAACCCGAGCCGCCGCCGGAGCCGGCGCCCGTCGCGGCGCCTGAACCGGACATCAAGATCCCCGAGCTTCCGCCCTTGCCGGACGCCGCCGCCGTGCTATCGCCGCCGCCGAAGCAGGAGCCGCCGCCTCCGCCGAAGGAGGTGAAGAAGCAGCCGCCGCCGAAGCCCAAGGTCGTGCAGCGACGCAAGCCGGTAAACCCGGACAAGCCGCGCTCCGAGCAAAGCTCGGCCCCGACCGCGCAGGCGCAGATTGCCCAGCGCACTGCCGCCCCCGCATCAGGCGCGTCCTCCGCCTCGCCGGCGGCGACGGCAAGCTGGCGTGGCACGCTGATCGCCCATCTCAACCGCTTCAAGCGCTTTCCGAACGGGGCGAATCCCGGCACCGCGCAGGTCGCCTTCAGCATCGACCGCGGCGGGCGGGTGCTGTCGGCGCGGCTCGTGCGCGGCTCCGGCGATTCCGCGCTCGACGAGGAGGCCGTGGCGATGATCCGGCGGGCGAGCCCTGTCCCGGCACCGCCGGACGGGCTCGGCGGCGGCTCGGTTTCCCTGTCCGTGCCGATCAGGTTTTCGCGATAGATCGTTGCAGCGATTGAACTGCCGGAGATTCCGGCGGTTAATCGGTCGTCGCGGGCGCGGACAGGAGATGGGTCATGATCGCACCGAAACTCGCAGCCGGGCTTCTGCTGGCGCTGGCCTGCAGCGGCTGCGTCACGCTCGAGGAGCGGCGGGCGGCCGACGAGGCGCGTTGCCGTTCCTACGGCTTCAAACCCGGCAGCGAAGGCTTCTCGAACTGCCTGCTGCAGATCGATCTGGATCGCTCGGCGGAGCGTCGCTACCAGTTCGACCGCTTCGATTCAGGCTTCGGCGGCCCGCCCTATTACTGGCGGCGCTGGTAGCCCTTGCCGGTTTCGGCAGTTCTGGCGTGAGGATCGGCCGCAAGAAAAAAGGGCCGCGCGTGAGCGCAGCCCAAGTCTAGGGAGGAAACGCCCAAGGAGGGCGACGCAACATCTCTGCTGCGCTGCACTCTAGATAGGACGGCAATCGATTGCCTGCAAGGGTAAAAGGGAAGCAAAGCTGACTTAAATTGCGCCTGAGAAATATCACCGCGAAATCAGGGTATTGAGCGGGTTTCTCGAATGCATTGCCCGTTTCGTGGGCAATTTTGCCGGCGCCGGCTCAGGAGCCTCTCGATGCGGCATCTGCGAGGCGAAACGCAAGCCCGATCGAGCAGCCCGGCCGCGGCATCGCGCCATGGCCGAGCCTGTCGAGGCGGAAGGGTCAGCCCAGCGACATCGTCAGCGGCGGCTTGACCTCGGGCGGCAGCGGCGAGGTGTAGCCTTCCTTGCCGAGGCGGGCCCTGTGGTCGGCCTTGGCCGCTTCCATCAGGGCCGGGTCGCTCAGCACGGCAGCGCCGGTCGCCGCCATCGCCTTGGCGACATGCACCATGGCCTTGTGCGCCGCCGGCGCCTTGCCCTGCGCCACGACCTGCCAGGTGTGGAACGGCGTGCCCATCGCGACGGTCGGCGCATGCGCCTGCACGGTCGGCACGGCCCAGCTCACATCGCCGATATCGGTCGAGCCGATCGCCGGATTGCGCTTGGCGCCGCGCGGCACGAGGAAGTCGGCCAGCGGGGCGCCGCTGTCCTGCATCCCGACCGTGCGCCAGATCGCGGCGATGTCCTGCGGCGWGAGCGTCTTGCGGATCTCCTCGGCGAAGGCCTTGTCGGCATCATCGAAATGCGGCGGGCCGAGATCCTCCATCACCTTGTGCATGGCTTCTTCGAGCGGCGTGTTGGCGACGAGGTCGGAGACGGCGCTGACGATGCGCATCTCCATCTTGGTTTCCGTCATCAGCGCGGCGCCTTCGGCGATCTTCTTCACGCGCTGGACGAGCTCCAGCATGCCGCGGAGATCGCGGGCGCGGATCGAGTAGCGCACGCGGGCATGGGCCTGCACCACGTTCGGCGCGATGCCGCCAGTGTCGAGCAGGGCGTAATGCACGCGCGCGTCGCTCGGCATGTGCTCGCGCATGTAGTTCACGCCGACATTCATGAGTTCCACGGCGTCGAGCGCCGAACGGCCGAGATGGGGCGCGGCGGCGGCATGCGAGGCGCGGCCGGTGAAGACGAAATCGGCGCGGGTATTGGCGAGCGCGAGCGCCGGAGCGACCTCCCAGAAGCTCGACGGGTGCCAGCTGATCGCGACATCGGCGTCGTCGAAGGCGCCGGCGCGGACCATGAAGGCCTTGGCCGCGCCGCCTTCCTCGGCCGGGCAGCCATAATAGCGAACGCGGCCGGGAATCTTGTTCTCGGCCAGCCAGTCCTTCATGGCCACGGCGGCGAGCATGGCGGCCGAGCCGAGCAGGTTATGGCCGCAGCCATGGCCGTGGCCACCGGTCTCAATCTCCTTGTGTTCGGCGACGCCAGCCTCCTGCGACAGGCCGGGCAGGGCATCGTACTCGCCGAGGAAGGCGATGACCGGGCCGCCTTCGCCCGCCTCGCCGATCACGGCGGTCGGAATGTCGGCGACATTCTCGGTGATGCGGAAGCCTTGATGCTTCAGCTCGGCGACATGCTCGGCGACGGAGCGCTTCTCGGTGTAGCACACCTCCGGCATGCCCCAGACCCGGTCGGAGAGAGCGATCAATCGCTCCTTGTTCGCATCGACGTGACGCCAGAGATCGTTTCGATTGTCCATGATCTATTGCCTTGTCGGATCGCGGCGCGCCGCAGCGGCGCACCATGGCGATCTATCCCCTTGGGAGGCATCGATCCGTCGGAGACCGGCTGTGATCGCCGACCCGATGCCTCGCGGCCGCATATGAGCAAGCCTCTCGGCCCGCGTCCAGAAGCGCGGCGCATGGCGGAGCGGCGTCTCAGGCCTTTTCGGTGAGAAGAGGCTGCGCGGCGAAATCGCTGAGGATCGGGCAATCGGGCCGGTGGTCGCCATGGCAATGCGCCGCCAGATGCCGGAGCGTGTCGGCCATGGCCTGGAGTTCGGCCGCCTTGGCCTCGAGGTCGCGGATATGGGCCATGGCGAGCTTCTTCACATCGGCGCTGGCGCGGCTGCGGTCATGCCAGAGCGCCAGCAATTCACGCGTTTCCTCCAGCGAGAAGCCGAGATCACGCGCCCGCCGGACGAAGCGCAGCGTATGCACGTCGTCATCGGCATAGACCCGGTATTGCGCCGCCGTCCGCGAGGGCGCCTCGATCAGCCCGATGCTCTCGTAATAGCGGATCATCTTGGCGCTGACGCCGGAGCGGGCCGAGGCTTCGCCGATATTCATCCTATGCCTCCACCTTGAAGCGCCTGAGCCGGAGTGCGTTGGCCAGCACGCTCACGCTCGACAGCGCCATGGCAAGCCCCGCGAAGACCGGCGAGAGCAGGACGCCCCAGAGCGGATAGAGCAGGCCGGCCGCCACCGGAATCAGGATGGCGTTGTAGCCGAAGGCCCAGGCGAGATTCTGGCGGATATTCGTAATCGTCGCCTTGGACAGCGCGATGGCGCGCGGCACGCCCATGACATCGCCCGACATCAGCACGACATCGGCGCTTTCGATGGCGATGTCCGTCCCGGTGCCGATGGCGATGCCGACATCGGCCTGGGCGAGGGCAGGCGCATCATTGATGCCGTCCCCGACGAAGGCGACCTTGCGGCCATCCTTCTGCAAGGCCTTCACCACCTCGGCCTTGTCGGTCGGCAGCACCTCGGCGCGGATTTCATCGATGCCGAGCTGCCGGGCCACGGCGGCGGCGGTGCGGCTGTCGTCGCCGGTCACCATCGCGACCTTGAGGCCGAGCTGGTGCAGCGCTGCGATCGCGGCCGGCGTGGTCTCCTTGATCGCATCGGCGACGGCGATGACGGCGGCGAGCTTGCCATCGACGGCGGCATAGAGCGGGGTCTTGCCGGCTTCCGCCAGTGCCTGGGCCCGGCCCGCGAAGGCCGAAACGTCGATGCCGATCTGCGCCAGGAGCCTGTGGCCACCGATGGCGACGCGCCGGCCCTCGACGGTCGCCGTGACGCCACGGCCGGCATCACTGACGAAGTTGGCCGGCTCGGCCAGCGCAAGGCCACGCGCCTTCGCCGCCGCGACGATGGCCAGCGCCAGCGGGTGTTCGGAGCGGTTCTCGGCGGAGGCGATCAAGCGCAGGACCTCGTTGGCCTCGAAGGTCTCAGTCGGCTCGATATCGGTCAGCTCCGGCTTGCCCTTGGTCAGCGTTCCCGTCTTGTCGAGGGCAACGACCTGCACATCCCGCAACCCCTGCAGCGCATCGCCCTGGCGGAACAGGATGCCGAGCTCGGCGCCGCGCCCGGTGCCGACCATGATCGAGGTCGGCGTCGCCAGTCCCATGGCGCAAGGGCAGGCGATGATGAGCACCGCGACCGCATTGACCAGCGCATAGGACAGGGCCGGACTCGGGCCGAAGGCGAGCCAGACCAGGAAGGTCGCGAGCGCCACCGCCATGACCGCCGGCACGAACCAGAGCGTGATGCGGTCGACCGCGGCCTGGATCGGCAGCTTGGCACCCTGCGCCGCCTGCACCGTGCGCACGATCTGGGCGAGCAGCGTGTCGGAGCCGACCTTGCGCGCGGTGAAGCTCAGCGCGCCCGAGCCGTTCACCGTGCCGCCGGTGACGAGGCTGCCGGCTTCCTTGCGGACCGGGGCAGGCTCGCCGGTGATCATCGATTCGTCGACGAAGGAGGTGCCGTCCCGCACCTCGCCATCGACCGGTACACGCTCGCCCGGCCGCAGGATCACGGTATCACCCGGCTTGACCTCGTCGACCGGGATATCGGTCTCGCTGCCCTGGCGCAGGATGCGCGCCGTCTTCGGCTGAAGCGCGATCAGGCTGCGGATCGCCGCGCCGGTCCGGCCCTTGGCGCGGGCCTCGAACCAGCGGCCGAGCAGGATCAGCGTCACGATGACGGCGCCCGATTCGAAATAGGTTAGCGCCGTGCCTTCCGGCAGCAGGCCGGGCAGGAAGGTCGCGACGCTCGAATAGAGCCAGGCCGCGCCGGCGCCGAGCATAACCAGCGTGTTCATGTCGGGTGCGGCGCGCAGCAGGGCGGGGAAGCCCTTGCGCAGGAAGACCAACCCTGGTCCGAACAGCACGATCGTGGCGAGCACGAAGGAGAAGATGCGCAGATTTCCCTCGCCGAAATTGCCTGCAAGCCAGTGGTGCAGGGCCGGGACCATGTGGCTGCCCATCTCGATCACCAGCAGCGGGATCGTCAGCACGCCGGCGAGGATGACCGAGCGCAGCAACCGCGCCTGTTCTTCCTCCTTCAGCATCTGCATATGGTCGTGCTGGCCGGCTGCATGCCCATCATCGGGCGTCACCGGGCTCGCCTCATAGCCGGCCTTCTCGACCGCCTTGATCAGCTCGGGGCCAAGATCGCCGCCGGCCACGGCCTTCACGCTGGCGCGTTCGGTGGCAAGGTTCACGGTGGCCCCGACGACGCCGGGCACAGCCCGCAGCGCCTTCTCGACATGGCCGACGCAGGACGCGCAGGTCATGCCGCTGACCGACAGGTCGATCGTCTGCTCCATCGGCTGGTAGCCTGCTTGGCGCACCGCCTCCTCGACCTGCCTCAACACGTCGCCGCCTTTGGCGAAGGTCACATGGGCGCGCTCGGTCGCGAGATTGACCGCGACCGACTCGACGCCCGGCACCGCCGCGATGGCGCGCTCGACCCGGCCGACGCAGCTCGCGCAGGACATGCCCTCCACGGCCATGTCGAGCGTCGCCAGCCCATCCTTCGTCCTGTCGATGACCGTCATCGCCGTCTCCTTCATCGTGATGACGGTTCATATGGGGCTTCCCATCATGGGAAGGTCAAGGGCGCGGCTGTGCCTTTTTTGCAGATGACCTCAGGGCGTCTCGACAGAGACGCTCTTGATGATGGCGTAGACCGGCTTGCCGATGGCCAGCGCAAGACTCGCCACCGATTTCGCCGTCAACCGCACGATCAGATTCGCATCGCCGCAATCGAGCCGCAGATGCACAGTGCTGCCGCCTTCGCCCGTCCGCTCGCCGATCTCCGCGACCGTGCCGGGCAGGGCGTTGAGCGCGCTGGTTCCTTCAGGCGGTGCAAGGCTGAGCATGACGTCGCTCGCCATGATCCGCACGCGCAGCTGCTGCCCCAGCCTGAGCGCGCCGCGGGCAATGGCGAGTTCGCCCGCCGGCGTCGCCAGCCGGGCGAGGCCGAAGGCCTCGTCGAAGCCCGTCACCGCGGCGGAGAGCACCGCGCTCGCCTCCGGCGCACCGGGCCGCGAGGCGAGGTCGACGCGCGCGAGGATCTCGGCCGTCGGCCCGCAGGCAGCTATCCGCCCGGCGTCGACGATGGCGACGGTGGTCGCCAGCCGCGCCACCTCGGCGAGCGAATGCGAGACATAGACGATGGGGATGCCGACCTCGTCGCGCAGCCGCTCGATATGCGGCAGGATCTCGGCCTTGCGGGCCTCGTCGAGCGCGGCGAGCGGCTCGTCCATCAAGAGCAGGCGCGGCTGCGCCAGCAGGGCACGTCCAATGGCGACGCGCTGCTTCTCGCCGCCGGAGAGGGCTCCGGGCCGCCGCTTCAGCAGATGGCCGATCCCGAGCAACTCCAGCACCTTGTCGAACTCGGCCGGCTTGCGCACCGCATGTGGCACGAACCAGTGGCCGAAGAGCAGGTTCTGCCGCACGGTGAGATGCGGAAACAGCCGTGCCTCCTGGAAGACGTAACCGATCCGCCGGCGATGCTTGGGCAGGAAGACGCCGCGCGCTGTATCGAGCAACGCCTCGCCCTCGACCCGCACATGGCCCGCCTGCGGGCGGATCAACCCGCCGATCACGTTCACCAGCGAGGTCTTGCCCGAGCCCGACGTGCCGAACAGCGCCGTCAATCGCCCTTGCGACTGGAAGGCCGCATCGAGCTGGAAGTCGCCCAGCCGGTGCCGGACGGCGATGTCGAGGACGGGCGTGGTCATTCGACCGCGATCCGCCGGCCGACCAGACGCGCCATCCATTCGGAGAGGAAGAGGGCGGCGACCGAGATCGCGATGGAGATGATCGTCAATCGCATCGCGCCGGTCTCGCCGCCGGGAACCTGGGTGAAGGTATAGATSGCGGAGGGCAGGGTCTGTGTCTCGCCCGGGATGTTCGAGACGAAGGTGATGGTCGCGCCGAAYTCGCCCATCGCCTTGGCGAAGCWCAGGATCATGCCGGCGAGGATGCCGGGCACGCAGAGCGGCAGCGTCACGACGAGGAAGACCCAGAGCGGATTGGCGCCGAGCGTGCCGGCGGCCGCCTCCAGCTTGCGGTCGACGGCCTCGATCGAGAGCCGGATCGCCCGCACCATCAAGGGAAAGCCCATCACGCCGCAGGCCAGCGCCGCACCGGTCCAGCGGAAGGAGAGAACGATGCCGAACCAGTCATAGAGGAACTGGCCGATCGGCCCGCGCCGGCCGAAGCCGATCAGCAGCAGATAGCCGGTGACGACGGGCGGCATGATCAGCGGCAGATGCACCGCCGCATCGAGCAGCGACTTGCCCCAGAAGCGTCCGCGCGCCAGCAGGAGCGCGACCACGAGCCCGAGCGGCAGGCTCGCGAGCGTGGCGGTCGTGGCGACGATCAGGCTCAGCCTGACCGCCGTCCATTCCTCGGGAGTCAGCCAGTGGCTCAAGCCGACAGGCTCACGACGACGAGGCGGGCTTGTTGAGGACGGTGAAGCCCTGCTTCTCGAAGACCGGCTTGGCCGCGGGCCCGCGCAGATAGGTCAGGAAAGCCTGCGCGTCGGGATTGGCCGAATCCTTGGTCACGGCGACCGGATAGACGATCGGCGGGTGGGAGCCCTCGGGGAAGGTCGCGACGACCTTGACCTGCGGGTCGGCGGCAGCGTCGGTGGCGTAGACGATGCCGAGCGGCGCCTCGCCGCGCGAGACGAGGAGCAGAGCGGCACGGACATTGTCGGCCTGCGCGATCTTGTCCTTCACCTTGTCCCAGCCGCCGAGCTTCTCGAGCGCGGCTTTGCCGTATTTGCCGGCCGGCACGGAATCGACATTGCCCATGGCGAGGCGGCTCGAACCCAGCGCACCGCTCAGATCGACGCCCGGCGCCAGCTCGACCTTGAGGGTCGTATCCTTGGCGCCGACCAGGACGATCTTGTTGCCGAGCAGGCTGACGCGGGTATCCGGCTTGATCAGGTTCTTGCTCGCCGCATAGTCCATCCAGTCGAGATCGGCCGAGACGAAGAGGTCGGCCGGCGCACCGCTCTCGATCTGCTTGGCGAGCACGTTGCTCGCGGCATAGGAGATCTTCGGCGCCGGCTTGCCGGTTTCCTTGACCCAGTTGGCGGCGGCCTCGTCGAGCGCGTTCTTCATGCTCGCCGCAGCGAAGATCACGAGATCCTTCGTCTGCGCCTGGGCGGCGTTGAAGCTCGGGGCGAGGCCCATCGCAAGAGCCAGGCCCATCCCGAGCATCGTCCGGCGGTTGATCATGCTGTCCCTCACTGCGCTTGTCGTTGTATATCGTTGGATATAGCGATGGTTGCCGTGCGTCCTCGGCCAAGTCAAGGACGGCCGGCTGCGACCGCGTGACCGACACATCACCAAAGAGAGAGCGACGATGAAGATCAGCGCACGCAACCAGCTCAAGGGCCGAATCGTCGAGATCACCAAGGGCGCCACCACCGCCCATATCCGCATCGACATCGGCGGCGCGGTCGTCACCGCCTCGATCACCAATGCGGCCGTCGACGATCTCGGCCTCACCGTTGGCAAGGAAGCCTATGCCGTGGTGAAAGCGTCCGACGTAATGATCGCGATCGACTGATTTCGATGGTCCGCGAGAACGAGATCCGCGACAAAGAGGTCGCCGTCGCGCCGCCGCAGGCGACCGATGCCGGCCTCGCTTTCATCGGAACGATCCGCACGCCATGGACCTCGCGATTGGCCTGCCCACGTCAGGGCAGGGCGGATGGACCGATCTGCCGCATCGAACTCTTCGCGCCCTGGGATCAGGCGCTCGACGGCATCGAGCGCTTCGAGCGGCTGGAGGTGCTGTACTGGCTGCACCGGTCGCGCCGCGATCTCGTCCGCCAGAGTCCGGCCAACAACGGCGAGACCCGCGGCACCTTCGCCTTGCGCACGCCGGTCAGGCCCAATCCGATCGGCACCTCGATCGCGCCGCTGGTCGCGCGCGAAGGCCCGGTCCTGCTGGTGCGCGGGCTCGACTGCCTCGACGAGACGCCGCTGCTCGACATCAAGCCGGATCGCACCCTGTTCAAGCCGATCGCCCCGCCGCAGCCGGGCGATTTCGAGACGGGGTGAAAATCGCAATCGAACCAAGCCGTCATTCCGGGCTTGACCCGGAATCCATCCTAGAGCGTTGGCGCCCTTCGATGGATTCCGGATCGGCGCGGCTTCGTCGCTTGTCCGGAATGACGGCGCGGTTCGATGGGAACCCTCCCGCTCACCCGTGCGGGTGCTTGTGGATCGGGTCGAYCCAATAGACCTCTTCCGGCTTCTCGACCGGGTCGACATCGGTGATGTTGACCACCACCGCCTCGTTGTCCGAGCGCACCAGCACGCATTGCAGCGGGTTGTCGGGATCGGCGTTGATCTCCTGGTGCGGCACGAAGGGCGGGACATAGATGAAATCGCCCGGCCCGGCCTCGGCGACGAATTCCAGCCGGTCCCCCCAGCGCATCCGGGCCTTGCCGCTCACCACATAGATCACGCTTTCGAGCGCGCCGTGATGATGCACGCCGGTCTTGGCGTTGGGCTCGATCGCGACCGTGCCGGCCCAGATCTTCTGCGCGCCGACGCGGGCGTGGTTGATCGCCGCCTGCCGGAACATGCCGGGCGTCTGGGCGGTGTTGGGGTCGAGCTTGTCGCYGGTGATGACGCGCACGCCGTCATGCTTCCAGCGCGGCTCGTCATGGGAGTGATCGTGCGGATGGTCGTGGTCGTGCGAATGATCGCTCATGGCACCCTCCTGTTGTCCGTCCGAATTCAAGCCGTCTTCGCCGGCCCGGTCGCCAGCGGCCGGTCGCTCGCGCCCCATTCGGCCCAGGACCCGTCATAGAGCGCGCGTCCCGGCTTGCCGATGCTTTCCAGCGCCGTCGACAGGATCGCGGCGGTGACGCCCGAGCCGCAGCTCGTGATCAGCGGCTTGTCGAGATCGACGCCCGCCTCGGTAAAGGCGGCCGCGATCGCGGCCGGGTCCTTCAGGCTGCCATTGGCGATCAGCGCGGTCGCCGGCACATTGCGCGCACCCGGCATATGGCCGGAGCGGACACCCGCGCGCGGCTCCGGCGCCTCGCCGCGGAAGCGGTCGGCCGGGCGGGCATCGACGACCTGCGTGCCATTGGCGAGAGCCTTGGCGACATCCTCGGCACTGGCGACGGCGGAATGGTCGAGCCTCGCGGTGAAGCTGCGGTTGGAGCGGGCGCGCGGCGGGCCGTGCTCGATCGGCCGGCCTTCGCTTTCCCATTTCGGGAAGCCGCCTTCGAGGATCACCACGTCCTTCGCGCCGAAGGTGCGGAAGGTCCAGCGCACGCGCGSSGCCGAGAACAGGCCGAGCCCGTCATAGACSACRATGCGCATGCCGTCGCCGATRCCYATGGCGCCGACMGCSGCCGCGAARGCMTCCGGCCGGGGCAGCATATGCGGCAGGTCGGAGCCGGTATCCTTGACCGCGTCGATGTCGAAATGCACCGCGCCGGGAATGCGCCGCTCGGCAAATTCGGCATGCGGATCGCGGCCATGGGCCGGCAGATACCAGGAACCGTCGACCACGATGACGTCTGGCGCGTTCAGGCGCTCGGCGAGCCAGTCGGTCGATACGAAAACGTCTTCGCGGGCCATGTGATGTCCTTGGGGATATTCGAGGTTTGTTGGTTATTGGAACCGCGCCGTCATTCCGGGCTTGACCCGGAATCCATCGTAAAGAGCATCGCCCGACAATGGATTCCGGATCGGCGCGGCTTCGCCGCTGGTCCGGAATGACGGTGTGCTTCCGTCGAAAACCGCTTCTCAGGCCAGCGCGATGCGGACGCGCCGGTTCTGCTTGCCCTTCTTTTCGATGTCGGTGACGGCGACAAGGCCGATCTCGGCGGTGTTGCGCACATGCGTGCCGCCACAGGGCTGGAGGTCGATATCGCCGATCGCGACCAGCCTGACCCGGCCGGAGCCGCGCGGCGGCTTCACCGACATCGTTTTGACCAGCCCCGGATTGGCGTCGAGCTCCGCGTCGGTGATCCAGCGCTCGGTCACGTCGGCATTGCGGGCGACGAGCGCATTGAGCTTCTCCGCCAGCTCGGCCTTGTCGAGCCCGCCCTCGGGAATGTCGAAATCGAGCCGGCCGTCGCCGTCGCCGATCGAGCCGCCGGTGACGGGGTAGGGCAGCACGACGCTCAGCAGATGGAGCGCGGTGTGGATGCGCATGCGCTTGAGGCGTCTCTCCCAATCGAGAATCGCGGTCACAGCCTCGCCGGGCGCGGGCGCCGGCTGCCCTTCGAGGGGAACATGCAGGACGCGGCTCTTGTCCTCGGGGTCGTAGATCGTCGTGCCGATCGCGATCAGGTTGCCGTCGGCCCGGCGCAGATGCCCGGCATCGCCGGGCTGGCCGCCGCCGGTCGCGTAGAAGATCGTCCGATCGAGGACGATGCCGCCGCGCTCGTTGACGGCTTCCACGGTCGCCGGCGTCTCCTTCAGATAGGCATCCTGGCGGAACAGCAGTTCGGTCGGCATGATCTCGTCGTCTCGCTCGCGGTGCTCGCGGCACCTTCGGCCCGCAGACTGCACCGATTGCCGGGCGGGTGCCACCTCATTGGCGGGATAACGGGGATGACGCAGCCTGCGAGGCTTACCGCCCCTCGATTCAATGCCTAGATGGCGGTCTCGACCAATCCGGAGCCGCCATGGCCTTGCCCCGCATGAAACCGACGGACGGCGTCGCCTGGATCACCGGCGCCAGCTCCGGCATCGGCGCGGCCGTCGCGCTGGAACTGGCGCGGCGCGGCTGGACGGTCGCGATCACCGCCCGCCGGACCGACGCGCTCGAGGCCGTCGCACGTGAGGCCGAAAGCCTGCCCGGCCGGATCGTCGCCCATGCCGGCGACGTGACCGATGAACAGGTGATGCGGGACATCGTCGAAGCCGTCGAGACCGTGCACGGGCCGATCGCGCTCGCTTTCCTCAACGCCGGCGTCGCCCCCGGCCCTACGGGCGGCCCGTTCGAGCCCGCAAACGTCGAAGCGGCGATGGCGGTCAATCTGTTCGGTGTCGCCAAGGGCCTGTCGGCGGCGCTGGGCCCCATGACGCAGCGCGGTCGCGGGCAGATCGCCGTCAACGCCTCGCTCGTCGGTTATCGCGGCCTCATCGGCGCAGCCGCTTACGGCGCCTCCAAGGCGGCGGCGATCCATCTCTGCGAGGCCCTGTATCTGGACTGCCGCCGCGTGGGGATTCGGCTTCAGCTCGTCAATCCGGGCTTCGTCGACACGCCGATGACCCGGCGCAACCGCTTCGCCATGCCCTTTCTGATAAGCGTCGAGGAGAGCGCGCGGCGAATCGTCGACGGCTTCGAGCGCGGCGGCTTCGAGATCACCTTTCCACGCCGTCTCGCCTGGATACTGAAGGCGGCCCGGCTGTTGCCCTATCCGGTCTATTTCGCGCTGCTCTCCAGAGTCGTCGACCGGCAGCGTTGAACCGACGTCAACGGCCGCGGATCGTGGCGAAAGCGTCGAGCGCGCGCTGGCGCCCGAGGGCTAGGTCGATGAGCGGGGCAGGGTAGGTCGCGCCGATCCGGATGCCCGCTGCACGCAGGGTCTCCTCCGAGGCTTTCCACGGCGCGTGGATCTCTGTGTCGGGAAGCCCGGCCAGCTCAGGCACCCAGCGCCGGACATAGGCGCCTTTCGGATCATGGGCCTGCCCCTGTGTGACAGGGTTGAAAATCCGGAAATAGGGCGCGGCATCGGCCCCGGACCCCGCCACCCATTGCCAGCTCGCGGCATTGTTGGCCGGATCGGCATCGACCAGCGTGTCCCAGAACCAGGCTTCGCCCTCCCGCCAGTCCTGCAGGAGATGCTTGATGAGGAACGAGGCCACGACCATCCGCACGCGGTTGTGCATCCAGCCCGTGGCCCAGAGCTCGCGCATCCCGGCATCGACGAGCGGAATGCCGGTCCGGCCACGCTGCCAGCGGCGCAAGGCCTGCTGGTCCGCCTTCCACGGAAAGGCATCGAAGCGCGCATCGTAATTCCGCGTCGCCAGTTCGGGATTGTGGAAAAGCAGGTGATAGGAGAATTCGCGCCAGCCGAGCTCGGACAGGAATTTCTCGGCATCCGCCGCCGAGCCAACCGCCTCGCCATTGTCACGCGCCGTTCCGAGCGCATGCCAGATCTGGCGGGGGCCGATCTCGCCGAAGCGTAGATGCGGCGAGAGCCGCGATGTCGAGTCGCGGTCGGGGCGGTCGCGTCCGTCCGCATAGCCAGCAAGCGAATCGCCCAGGCAATCCTCCAACCGCTCCCGCGCGCCGTCCTCGCCCGGTGTCCAGGCGTCGCGCAGGCCGCCGGCCCAGTCCGGCCGCGTCGGTTCGAGAGCGAGCTCTTCCAAGGCAAGCGCGCGTTTCCCGAACGAATCGGGCAGCGGGAAGGAACGGATTCGGGAGGGCGCGGGCAAAGGCGCTGCCGGCTCGCCGCGCTCGCGCGCCGCGCGCCAATAGGGCGTGAAGACCTTCATCGGCTGGCCGGTGCGCGTCGTCACCTGCCACGGCTCGTTCAGCAGGCTGGCGTTGAAGCTGCGGACCTCGATTCCCGCGCTGGAAAGCCTTTCCTTGAGTCGCGTATCGAGCGCGATCGATCCCGCCTCATAGCGGCGGTTCCAGGTAACGCGCTCGATTCCCGCCGCCTCGATGAGGGCCGGCAGCAGCGTCGCCGGGGCGCCGCGCAGGATGTCCAGCCGGCCGCCCTTGCGGGCCAATGCGGCGGAAAGCGCCGCGAGCGAGCGCGACAGCCACCAGCGCGCCGCGCCGCCGAGAGGGCGCCGCGCGCCGTCTTCATCGAGAATATAGAGGCACAGGACAGCGTCCGATTCCGCTGCGCAGGTGAGGGCGGGGTTATCGGCGAGCCGCAGATCGTCCCGGAACCAGTGCAGGCTGCGCTGCGTCATCGGACCTCGCCAGGGCTTCTCGGGAGACGGACGGTGGCCTGCCGAACGGCGCGGCAGCCATCGCAATCGCCCCGGACGCTATACGCGGGAGCCAGACGATCGGTTTTCAAGAAGATTATTTGGAGGCCTCGCCCGGAATCGAACCGGGGTGCAAGGATTTGCAGTCCTCTGCGTAACCACTCCGCCACGAGGCCTTCCGGCGAAAACGGCCCAGCCGCATCCGCGAGAGCGGCTATAACCACAAGCCGGGACGCACCGCAACCCGGCATCGCATCTTTCACCTGTCCGACATGAAGATGTGTTTTGCGGTCGCAAAGGGGGTTGCGCTGTCGGGATCACGCCGCTATTACCCCGGCCACCGTTCCCGGATAGCTCAGCGGTAGAGCAATCGACTGTTAATCGATTGGTCGCAGGTTCGAATCCTGCTCCGGGAGCCAGCGAATTCAAGGGCTTGAGCGAAAGATCGCTCAAGCCCTTTTTCGTTCCCGGGCAGGGCAGGTCGTGCCGGACCTGCCCCCCGGCCCGCACAGGCTCAAAGCTTACGAGACGAAGGCCGCATTCTTCGGGAAATTCCGACGCCTGTCGCCCGATCCGGCAGGCGCATGCGACGCTCGCGGGATGCGAGCGCGCTTGCCTTTTGCGCCGCACTCGAACAGAAAGCTGCCATGAGCGGCGGTGCCGCGCCGGCTTCGGGCAAGAGGTCTGAGGCTACGGCCGGACCGCGTCGCGGACGGAGAGTTCAGGGCATGGAAGGTTTCACCGGGCTTCGCCGCAACATGGTGGATTGCCAGTTGCGGACCTATGACGTCACGGACCGGGCCGTGCTGGCCGCTGCGGACGAGGTCCCCCGGGAGGCTTTCGTCCCCGAGAGCCTGGCTCATCTCGCCTATCTCGACCAGGCCATCGGGCTGCCGGGCACGGGCCGGGCCCTGATGACGCCGATGGTGATCGCACGCATGATCCAGACGCTGGATATCGAACCGGGCGAGGATGTCCTCGAATATGGCGGCGGCACGGGCTATGGCGCCGCGCTGATCGACCGGATGGGGGCGAAGGCGACGTTGTGGGAGCCCGATGGCGAGGCCCGCGCCCTGGCTGCCACCGCACTCGCGGCCGCCGGCAGCGGCGCCTCCGTCGCCGACAAGGAGCCCGCGGCGGGATCGTTCGACGCCATTCTCGTCAGCGGCTCCTGCGAGCTCGAACCGCGGAATCTGTTTTCGCTCCTGCGTCCCGAAGGTCGCTTGATCGTGGTGGAGGGGCAGGGGCGCGCCGCCCGCGTGAAACTCTACCAGAAATCGGCAGATGTTGTTGCCGGGCGTACCGTTTTCGACGCGGCAGCGCCGGAACTGGCGGAGTTCCGGCGTCCGCCGGCCTTCGTTTTTTGATTTTAAGGTGTCGCATTTTTACGGCACCTGTTCACGGAAACCAGTCCGGCGCGGCCATTGCATTGGCTCGAAGCGCCGGTAAGGGTATGAAATGACAACTTATGCCGAGGCTGGGGCGATGCCTGGGCGCGACTTTAGTGCGCACGAGAGGCGTCCAGTGGAACGACGAAGCGATAAGAAGAGTTTCGGATTCGGCGTCAGCGCCGTTCTGGCTTTGGTGCTTGCAGGCGGCTGGAGTGCCGCCGCGCAAGCCCAAACCATGGACGCGGCCTTGGCCCGCGCCTATGCGGGCAATCCGACCTTGAACTCCCAGCGCGCCTCGGTGCGCGCGACAGACGAGAACGTCCCGCAGGCGCGCGCCGGCTATCGGCCCCGAATCACGGCCTCCGCCGATATCGGCGCCAGCGTCCTCGATTCGTCGGTTCCCGCCGGGGCGGCCTCGTCCGCCTTCCATAACAACCTCACGACCCGGCTCAATCCACGCGGCGCCGGCGTGCAGATCACCCAGAACATCTTCGACTCGGGCAAGACCCGCAATTCGATCAGCCAGTCCGAATCGCAGGTCCTCGGGGCGCGCGAAACGCTGCGCAACACCGAGCAGAACGTGCTGCTCGATGCCGCGACCTCCTATATGAACGTGCTGCGCGACACGGCGATCCTCAATCTCAACCGCAACAACGTCGAGGTTCTGGAGGAGCAGCTGCGCCAGACGCGCGACCGATTTCAGGTCGGCGAAGTGACCCGCACCGACGTGGCGCAGGCGGAAGCCCGCCTGTCCTCGGCGCAGTCCCAGGCGATTCTCGCTGAATCGAACCTGAAGACCTCGGTGGCGCGCTACCGGCAGAATGTCGGCACCGAGCCGCGCTCGCTCGCCCCCGGCCGCCCGGTCGAGAACCTTCTGCCGAAATCGCTGCCCGTGGCGGTGAACCAGGCGCTCGCGGGCCATCCGGCGATCATCGCGGCGCTCCATGGCGTCGACGCGGCCGAGCTCCAGGTCAAGGTGACGCAGGCCGATCTCGGGCCGACCATCGGCCTGACCGGCTCGGTCCAGCAGCGTTACGACAACCAGTATTTCGGCGATAACCGCACCTCGGCCAGCATCGTCGGCTCCCTGACGATCCCGATCTACGAGGGCGGCCTGGTCTATTCCCGCACCCGCCAGGCCAAGGAGACGGCCGGGCAGCGTCGCATCGACGTCGACACGCAGCGCGACACGGTGCGCGCCGCGGTCATCTCCGCCTGGGGCGGGCTCGAAGCCGCCAAGGCGCAGATCATCGCGGCTCAGGCCCAGGTCGAGGCTTCCTCGACGGCGCTCGCCGGCGTGCGTGAGGAGGCCAAGGTCGGCCAGCGCACCACGCTCGATGTCCTCAACGCGCAGCAGGAACTGGTCAGCGCCCGGTCGAACCTGGTGTCGGCCCAGCGCGACCGTGTCGTCGCCTCCTATTCCGTGCTCTCGGCGGTCGGCAAGCTTTCGGCCCAGACCCTGAAGCTGAAGACGGCCAACTACGACTCGCGGCAGCATTACGACCAGGTCAAGGACCTCTGGTGGGGCACCCAGACCCCGGACGGGCGCTGAGCCCCGGCAGAGTTCCGCGTAAGGCCGCCCCGGGCAGGGGCGGCACATTCGGGCAACAGCGCTGTTTTCTCCTGTGGGATAAGGCTTTGCCGCCTTGTCTGCCCGGAGTCTCATGGAATACTCCGCTTTGGAGCGGCGTTGATTCCATCGGCGCGCGCGCTGTCCAACGGTCCAGACTGTCATGAACGCGCAAGCCAAGCCCAATGAACCGTCGATGGAGGAGATTCTCGCCTCCATCCGCCGGATCATTTCCGACGACGAAGCCAAGCCCGCCGARGCCGAGGTTGAGGCTCCGGCCCCCGAGCCGGTGCCGGCTTCGATCGACGAGGACGTGCTGGATCTCGGCACGGAGGCCGCGTTCGTCGCGCCTCCCGCCGTCGAGCCGCCACCTGCGCCCACCGCCCCGGCCGAAGCCGAGGCTGATGTCGATTTTCGCGAGACCGAAGAGTCCGAGCCGCCGGCTCCGGTCGCGACCGTGGCCCCCGTCGAACCGACGGCGGCCCCTGTTGCCGCGCCCCAGCCGGAACCGGCACCGCGGCCCGTCGACATGGCGAGCCTCCTGTCGGATCAGGCGAGTTCCGCCGTCACCAGCGCGTTCGGGCAGCTTGCCAATACCGTGCTCAGCAGCAATGCGCGGACGCTCGAGGATCTCGTCAAGGACATGCTCAAGCC
>NZ_JBFRDQ010000070.1:0-22507 GCF_052113865.1 Allobosea sp. TAB14
CGCGCAGGCCCTTGTAGGAGGCGTGACGTAGCCCGCCGTCCCGAAGCAGGACAATCAATGCTGAATACTGCCCGCACTAATGTCGAGCTTCTAGTGATGCGCGACCGCAACATCCCGCGCGGCGTCGTACCGCCCATCCCGTCGTCGCGGCACGCGCAGAGGGGCCTATTCTCTGGGGTGTAGAGGGGTGGCGCTATCTCGATTTCGTCGGCGGCATCGGCGTGGTCAATGTCGGCCACAACCATCCGCGCATTGTCGCCGCCGTGACCGAACAGCTGAGTCGCGTCCGCCGCGAGCTGGCCGCGAACAGGCCGGACACAAGACTGCACCCGACCAGCACGCCAGAYCGTCACAGACCCCCTTGCAACGCGGGAGCCATCCACACAGGACATTCCTTGCCAGACCATGAGACGGCCGCTCCGCCCGCAACCGAGAATTCGCGTCGGAATCGGGAGTGTCAGGTCAGCTTGCGGGCGAATTGTCCGGGGGCGCATCCGTTATGCCTGCGGAACGCGGTGCTGAACGCACTTGCCGATTCATACCCGATGTCGTCTGCAATCCGTTCGAGGGACTTTGTGCCCCGGGCCAGGGCGTCTTTCGCAATAGCGATCCGCCAGCGCGCCAGATACTCAATCGGCGCGCATCCCAGAGCCTCGCTGAAACGAGCGGAAAACGCAGATCTCGACATGCCCGCAATGTTGGCGAGGTCGGCAACTGTCCAATTGGCGCGAACATCGGCGTGGAYGGCTTTCAAGGCGCGAGCCAACGCAGGGTCCTGCAAGCCGCGAAGAATTCCAGCAGGCACTTGGCGGTCGACATCCTGCCAGCGTAGCGCTTCGACAAGAAGCACCTCCAGCATGCGGTGAACGATCAGCTCCGAGCCTGGAAGTTCGGCCGTGCATTCCTCGGAGAGCAGCTCGATCAGCCGCCTGAACCTTGTCGCGCGACCATCGGATGCAGGGATGAAAATCAGCTTGGGCAACAAGGCCAGGAGGAGCTGGTTGTTGGCCCGCTCAAACGTGAAGCTGCCTCCCAACGCCACGAAGTCAGGCTCGCCATCCTGCTCGCCATGCCGAACGGCCTCACTGCGAGGAGCGACAGGCTCGCAAAACACGCCGTCTCCGCTGCTGAGCGTGAACGCCGGTGTTCTGGGCAGAAGAAGAAAGTCTCCCCGAGACAGCCGAAGCGGTTCGCATCCATCGATCGCCAACCGAGCTTCGCCTGCAAGGATGATCGTGAAGCCTGGCGCGTCAAAGGCATCATAACGCACGCCCCATCGGCCTTTGGCCGAAATCGGCTTCGCGATCGCCGCGCTTGGTCGCAGCAGCAAGACGACGTCGCTCAGGGGATCCATTTTTGGACGATCGATAACAAATTTAAGAYACACGATTATGGATCGTCCTAAGCGCTTTGTCTACCTGTTCGGCATTCCCGTTCAGGAGACGAGCAAATGACCAAGACGATCCTCATCACCGGTACTTCGTCAGGCTATGGCAAGGCCACCGCGGAGCACTTTCTAGCAAACGGCTGGAACGTCATTGCCACGATGCGGCGCCCGGAGGCGGCGCGCTTCGATGGCGATAAGCGCCGGCTGCGCGTGATTCCGCTCGATGTGACGAGTGAGRAGAGCATTGCCGAGGCGATCAAGGCCTCCGGCCCCATCGATGTGCTGGTCAACAATGCCGGAGTGGGCGGCGTYGGCGCCTTCGAAGTGACGCCGATGTCCCTGATCAGGGCGCTGATCGAGACGAACACCATCGGCGTGATGGCCATGTGCCAGGCCGTGATTCCCCAGATGCGCGCCCGCCGCGCCGGCATTATCGTCAACGTCACGTCCAGTGTAACGCTCGGCGCTTTCCCGCTCGCGGCAGCGTACACCGCGAGCAAACAGGCGATAGAAGGCTTTACCGGGTCGCTCGCCCATGAGCTTGCGTACTTCGATATCGATGTGAAGCTGGTCGAGCCGGGCTATGCACCGACAACGCGGTTCGGCGCGAATGCCATCGTGCCCGTCGAACGACTGCTCCCGGGCGAATATGCCGACTTTGCGAAGCCGATCATGGAGGCCTTTGCCAAGCCGGCGCTGACCACCACAGAATCGGACGTCGCCGACGCGGTGTGGGCCGCCGTTCACGACCATGAGGGGCGGCTGCGCTTCCCGGCGGGGGCTGACGCCATCGCATTGGCCGGTGCGCGCTGAGCCGCTCTCGGGCCGACGGCGGAAAGCCAGGGCGCAGTGACGGCCAGCAACGRCCGTCAGCGGAGGCCAAAGCAGCAGGCGGACATCAAAAGCTCCGCCTGCTCGACCATCTCAGCCTAAGGTGACGGATAGTCTGCGCCACAARCGGACTCTAGCACATTGCCCGAAAGGCGGCCCAACCGAGCTTGGGTCTTGCGCATGACGGAGTGTTTGCGTGGCGCCGCGTGAYGCGTGCCTACATTGTCGCCTTCGTGGCCAACTCTSTCTGAAATCCAGCGGCGAGATGATCGATCAACGCCCGGACCGCCGGTGGCAGACCGCGCCGGGTCGTGAAGACCAAATGCACGATGCCTTTGAGCCCGTGCCACGCTGGCAGTACGCGGACGAGGCGCCCGTCGGAAAGCGCCTCACGGCAGACATGATCAGGCAGGATCGCGACGCCCAGCCCGTCGATAGCGGCCTGGCGAACCGCCATCATATCGGCGCAGCCCATCCGTGGCATGATACGGACGGCGCGAGTGCCGCCGTCTTCGGATTCCAGCTGCCATTCCAGATCGTCCGCATCGTCACTGGTCGCAAGGGTGGGCAGCGCGGCCAACTGCGCAACGTCGGCCATCTGGCTCGCGAGCCGTGGCGCGGCGACGAGAATGCGTGTCGAGAGCCCGAGCGTGCGCATAGTCAAGGCGGCGTCGCTCGTCAGGGCCGCACGGACCCGCAGCGCCAGATCGATCCGCTCAGCGATCAGGTCGACCGGTCGGTCGGTTGCAACGAGTTGCAGGCGCACCTTGGGATATTTGGCGAGGAAGGACGATATCAGGGCCGAGATCGGCTCCAACATGCCGGTGGGACAGCTGAAGCGAATGCGGCCATGCGGTTCCGACTGAGCCTGCATGACCAGCGCCTCGGCCTGCTCCGCCTCCGCCATGATCGCCCGGCAGCGATCGTAAAAGGCAAGGCCCGTATCRGTCACGCGGAAGCGCCGGCTCGATCGTTCGATCAGCCGCAGCCCGAGCCGCTCTTCCAGCGTTGCAATGCGCCGGCTGAGCTTCGATTTGGGTTCGCGCAGCGCCCGACCGGCCGGGGCGAAGCCACCATGAGCCACGACCTCGGCGAAATAGGCGTAGTCGTTCAAGTCGATCTTCATCATCGTTCCGTTTGTGGAACGATGAGTGCCATATTCGGCGACTACACGCATCATCGTTCTTGTCTCATTTGARAAGGGCAGCGGCGCTTYGTCGCTCGGTTTCAAGGAGACGGACAATGACGAGCAAGTTCGACGACAAGGTCGTGGTGGTGACGGGCGGGACGAGCGGCATCGGCCTCGCAACGGCGAAGGCTTTCGCCACCGAGGGCGCTTCGGTGTTCATCACSGGCCGCCGGCAGGACGCGCTCGACGCCGCGGTGAAGCAGATCGGCGGCAAGGTCACCGGCGTCSGCGGKGACATGTCGAAGCTCGCCGACATCGATCGGCTTTACGATGCCATCCAGCAGAAGCACGCGCAGATCGACGTGGTCTTCGCCAATGCGGGCGGTGGCGAAATGGCGCCTCTCGGCGCGATCACCGAGGAGCATTACCAGCACACCTTCGACACCAATGTGAAGGGTGTGCTCTTCACCGAGCTCTTCGTCGATGGTGGCCAGGTTCAGATCTGAGTTGCAGACCATCATTGGATGACCGCAGCCGGCGGCAGCCCTTTCCCTTCACAGACCACATTCAACAGGCGTTTCCAGTCATGCTGACCAATGAAGACACCATCCGCAGCCTCTATGCCCTTGCAGAGGCTTCGTCCAAGGACACGGACAAGTTCATCTCGCTGTTCGCCGAGGACGGCTATTTCTACGATGTGCCGGGCGGCAGGAAATACTATGGCAAGGAGATCGGCCTGCCTGTCGATGCGATGGTCGCGGCGTTTCCCGACATGCATCGCGAGTTGTACGATATCTACGTCAAAGACGACGTCGTGATCGTCGAATTGGCTCTGCAGGGTACGCATAAGGGCGATTTTTACATGGCCGGCGGAATCTTGCCTGCGACCGGCAAGAGGATGGATGCGCCGTGCTGTGACGTGTTCCACCTGAAGGACGGGAAGGTCACCTCCTTCCATTGCTACAACCTGCCGTCGGTCATCCTGCAGCAGCTCGGTGTTCTCGAAAACCTGGGTGCTGCATTGAAGCGCGGATGAGAACCTGCAACCAGAAGCCGCGGGCGAAGCGTCTTGGATGTACGGGTTCACCACCGAAACCACGTCGATACAATCATCCGTCATTCCTTGCAGGGGAWTGACGGACCGCATTGGCGTCCTCTGCTGGCCAGCATTCGTTGCAGCTGCAGCCGAAACCCCTGGAGTGAGCGACCGCCACCAAGCCTCGGCGGCAATCTGCGATTGCCGCTAGGAACTCACTCGCACTCAGCGCCATGAATGGACATTGAGCCCCTGCTTGGAAGCAGACGCTCATTGGCCCGGCGAGTAACCGTCAAGGGTCTGAGTGCAGCAATCGCCTAGGCAGGCTTCTGGCAGGATCATCGTGCCGGCGCGGAAAAGATCGCAGCGAAGCTGATCGCCTCACACGGACGGATCGAAGGCACGCCTAACGATGTCCCCTTGCCTCGCGGTGGGATGCCGATCGTCGGCTGGCTTGCCGCCTGCGGCATGCCATCATCGGCACGCCTCAAATGGAACAGCGCCGGCAGAGACTTAGCGCGCCGTGTGGTGCCTCACACAACGTTGGCGCCGGTCCTAAAGCGAACTCGCAATTTCCAGCTTGACATCGAGTTCGCGCAGAATGATTTTTATATTATACGTTGTCTATTATAAGAATACAGATGGCCGTTCGCTCCCTCTCCTCCGCGCTCAAGACGCTCGCGGTCTGCGATATCATCGCCGCTTCGCCGAAGCCGTTGCGGCTGGCCGATGTCGTGCGGGCAAGCGGCGATGCACGCGCGGTCGTCTATCAGCGGCTGCGGACGCTGGTGGAGGCCGGCCTGCTCGACCAGACCGAGGACGGCGCATTCCGACTGGCGCTGCGCTTCCAGTTCTATGCGGTGCGCGCGCTGGAGCAGGCCAATCTCGGCGAGCGCAGCAGCGAGTTGCTCCAGCAGATCGTCGATGAGAGCGGCGAAACCGCAACGATCTCCGTCGCCGACGGCTACCATGCCGTCATCATCAACCGCGTCGAATCCCGGCAGGTTCTGCGGGCGGACCTGCGCGTCGGCGCCAAGATGGCACTCGGCGGCAGCGCTTCCGGCGCCGTGCTGGTCGCTTTCGGATCGGAGGAGATGCGCGACAGCCTGCGCGGGCAGGGTGTCGCTCTGCCGCCGGAAGCGGAATTGCAGGTGGTGCGCGAGCGCGGCTACGCCGTTTTCGCGCCGACGGACCCGCATCTCGTCGCCGCCGTCGCTGCTCCCGTCTTCGATGCCGCGCGCCAATGCGTGGCGGTCCTGGCCATCTCGGGTCCGATCTTCCGCTTCGATCACGACCGCTGCGGCCCCATCGTCGTTGCCGGCGCACGACGTCTCAGCGCGCAGTTTGGACATTCCTGACATGACGGTTTCCGCCCTTCTCGCCCCGGAAGGCCCGCTGCTGCCGCGTGCATTGATGCGCAGTCCGGATGAACTGATGCGGCCGGAGCGGCTCGCCGCCATACAGCCCTCGCGCATCAGCGCCTCGCGCAACCTGATCGCGCGGGCCTCACGCCAGCGCTGGACGATCACGCAGAAGGCCTTCGACATCGACGAGAAGGGCCGCGGCCACGCCCGTTATGCCATTGAGGCGGGTAGCTGGCGCTTCTCCTTCCCGATCTTCTCCTTCGAGCCCTCCGCGCGTGAACGCACAGGCCGCATCATCGGCCGCGCCTGGGACATGATGGGCGCGCTGGTCGAAGGCGACATGTCGCCCGCAGCGGTCGCGGCGCTCCAGAGCGAATTGCCGAAGCTCTACGAAGGGCGCGCCACGCCCGACACCCTGACCTGGGCGCGCTCGAACCGCTCCGGCCGTCTGTTCGACCTCGCCGTCAACGCTTTGGCCAAAGGCGAGCAGCCGCCGGTCGAAGCGCTCGGCGGCACCTGTTACCTGATGCGCAACACCGGCATCGACGGCAACGGCACCTTCGGCACCAAGTCCTTCCTCGCCTTCGAGAAGGACCACCCGCTGCGCGCCTCTCTGCAGGCGCAGATGCTGACCGCGTATATGATGCGGGTCTTCGCGCTCGATCTCGTCCAGCATTTCGCGCGGTTGCATGGAGGCACGAAGGCCGCGGGCTTCGCTCCGGATCTCGCCCGCTTCCTCGGCGTCGGCAACGGCTCGGCGCTCGGGCTGATGTTCTTCGTCAATAACCATCCGCGCCTGATCAACCAGTGGCTGACGATCCGCGAGACCGCCATCGCCCATGGCAAGCTGGTGCCGGTGGGTCGGGACGGGGCACCGCTGCGGACGCTGGCAACCCTGCTCGACAAGGCGATCGTCGCACGCCAGCAGGATCGCTCGGAATACGAGTCCTTCACACCGAGCCTGCGCATCGCCGAAGATCTGGTCGTCATCCGCCGCGAGCTCGACGCGCTGATCGCCTTGGCTCAGGCGGGCGAGACGGGCGCGACCCCGCTGCTCGACTTCACGGCCTCGCTCGACGGCCGCGTTCATGCCGAGGCCTTCGAGACGTTGCTCTCGCTGCTGATCGAGCTGGTTCCCGACGTCGCCGACAGCCTCTCGGACACGCTGGTCATCGACGAGGAACTGACCGGCCGGCCGGAAATGCCGCTCGGGCGGCTGCGTGAGATCGTCCGCAGCGATTATCGCTGGGCCTTCGATCTCGATCTCACCTCCGAGCGCTCGCAGCGCTATGTCTGGTACAAGTCGCGCACCGCCGAGGAGCCGCGCCGGGGGCCGCGGGAGGAAATCGGCGAAGCCCATAATCTCGGCCTCGACCTGCCCCGGCTGATCGTCGCGCTCGACCGCGACCTCAGCCAAGCAGACCCAAAGACCTGCGTCGCCCGCTTCCTGCTCCAGCATCCAGAGCACCGGCTGATCGCAACGCGCGTCCAAGCGCTGGCCGGGCTGCCCTACCATTCGCCGCATGCCGACATCATGAGCGAGGACTTCGTCCCGGCGCAGATCACGCGCCTGCTCAATGTCGGCATCCACGGCATCGACAAGGCGCGCGACTTCCTCAACCGCAACCTGCGCGGCGTGATCTTCCATGGCGCGCCGACGCCCGCCGATCTCGCGGCGGGAACGGCCGATCCCCACTGGTTCTACCCTTCGGAGCCCCGCTCATGACGGAGTTGCGCCTCACCCTGCGCGAGATACGCCTGATCATCGAGCGCATTGTCCAGGCGGCCGGTGTCGCCCCGGGGCTTCTCTTCGCCGTGCGCGATGCGGCTGTGGTGTCCGCGATCCTGCCCGTCGCGGGCTTTGCCAATCTCCCGGCGGAAATCGCCGCGCTGGCCGCTTCGTCTGTCAAGCCCGCCACATTGAGCGCGGGCGAGGACGGCGTTCTGCAGATCGATGTCGCCGGCCAGCATCCCTGGCTCGTCACCGAAGCCCTGCTCGACCTCGCCGTCGAGCGGTTCCGCCTCTCGGGGCGCGGCGAGGTTCTGGTGTGCGGCGCGGTGCGCCCGAGCGAATTCGGCGTGGTCGCCGGGCTCGCCGAAAAACATGGTTTCACGGCTGTCTGCTCCGAGGTAGCGGGCGGCGTCCTCCTGGAAGTCCGGCCCCGCCCGGCGCGAACCGAAAGCCTGCTCGACCACATCCGGCGCAAGGGCTACGCCGTCGCGGCAGATCTGTGGTGGCCGCTCTACCACGCCTCGCATGCAGCCCTCGCTCCCGACTCTTTCGAGAGCCGCCGCCATGCCGGCACCATCCGCGTCGAGGCCGATGGCCGCATCGTCGGTCGCAACGACGAGGACGAAACCGACCTCTCCATGCTCGCCGCCGATCCCATACGGCTGCGCCCCGCCCCCATCCCGTAAAGGTTCAAACCGATGCTGATCGACGGCTTGCAATGCGGCTTCTACGGCCGCGACGTGTTCGAGGAGCTCAAGGCCGGCGGCTTCACCTGCGTCACGCCGACGCTCGGCTTCTGGGAGGGCGCGATCGAATCCTTCGACGCGATCGGCAAATGGCGCGACATGGCGCGCGCCAATAGCGACCTTGTCACCATCGCGCTCAAGACCGACGACATCCTCGCCGCCGACCGGGACGGCAAGACCGCGCTGCTGCTCGGCTACCAGAACACCAACCTGCTCGACGGCCGCATCCGCTATGTCGAGCTCTTCGCCGATCTCGGCGTCCGCGTCCTGCAGCTCACCTACAACAACCAGAACGATGTCGGCTCGAGCTGCTACGAAGCTGTCGACCCCGGCCTGTCCCGCTTTGGGCGGGAGGTCGTGCGCGAGATGGACCGMTGCGGCATGCTGATCGACTGCTCGCATGTCGGCGACAAGACGACGCTCGACGCGATCGAATGGTCGCAGAAGCCGATCGCCATCACCCATGCCAACCCGTCCTCGGTCTTCCCGCACAAGCGCAACAAGAGCGACGAGGTGATCAAGGCGCTGGCTGCCAAGGGCGGCATCATCGGCTGCGCCGCCTACCGCAACATCACCCCGGTCGAGGCTTGCGACCGCGTCGATGCCTGGGCCSAGATGGTGGCGCRSACYGTCGASATYGCCGGYATCGACCATGTCGGCCTCGGCACCGATTTCAGCCATCACACCAGCCAGACCTATCTCGACTGGATGCGCCAGGGGCGCTGGACGCGGACAGCCCAGTATGGCGCGGGCTCCGCGACCAATACCGCCCCGAGCGAGAAGCCGGCCTGGCTCAAGAGGATCAGCGGCCTGGCCGCGGTCGCGCCGGCGTTGGCGAAGCAGGGGTTCAACCCGGAAGAAGTGGAGAAGATCACCTCCGGGAATTGGCTGCGCGTCTATCGCGCGGTGTTCGGCTGAGAGGAGGAAACCATGACCGGCGACGACGCTTCGAGCTTACGGCTCTCACGACGGAAACTGCTCGTCGCCGCAGGCGCGAGCAGCCTGTCGATACCCTTCATCCGTCGCGCCCGCGCGGCCGAGGCGATCTACGTCAACACCTGGGGCGGCCCCTGGGAAGAGGCGGCGCGCGCCGTGCTCTTCGACCCCTTCACCCAGGCGACGGGGATCGAGATCAAGACGATCGCGCCGGTCTCCTTCGCAAAGCTCGCAGCGCAGGTCCGCACCGGCGTCTACGAATTCGACGTGACGACGCTCGGCGTCTCCGAACTTGCCCGCGCCAACCACGCCAATCTTCTCGACAAATACGACGAGAGTAAAATCCCGGCCGCCTCGCTCTGGCCCGGCGCCGTGACCCTCAACGGCGTCAATTCCCACGCCTTCGCCAATGTCATCGCCTACCGGAAGGACAAGTTTCCCGCGGGCGGCCCGAAGAACTGGGCCGAGTTCTGGGATACGGCGAAGTTCCCGGGCTCGCGCTGCCTGCAGAACTATTCGGCCCGCGTGCTCGCCTTCGCGCTGATGGCGGATGGCGTCGCACCGACCGATCTCTTCCCCTACGACCTCGACCGCGCCTTCAAATCCCTCGACCGGATCAAGAAGGATGTCCGCGTCTGGTGGAGCCAGAGCCCGCAATCCCAGCAATTGCTGCGCGATGGCGAGRTCGAATTGATCGGSATGTGGAACACCAGCGCCCAGCAGCTGATCGATCAGAAGGTGCCGATCGCGCTGAGCTACGATCAGGCGGTGATCGATGTCGCGGCCTGGGTCGTGGCGCGCGGCACGCCACGGACGCGCAATGCCTGGCGCTTCATCGAGTTCGCCGTGCAGCCGGAGCGGCTGGCGCAGTTCGCCCAACGCAACAATTACGGCCCGATGAACCCGGCCTCGTTCAAGAGCCTGCCGCCGGAGGTGGTCGCGCGGATGCCGACCTCGCCGGAGAACCTGGCCAAGGCCGTCGTGCTGAACGCGGAGAAGCTCGGCCCCCAATTCGACGTCATGGCGAAGCGTTTCGAACAATGGCTGTCGACCTGACGCGCCCCGCGCTCGCGGCCGAGGCGCCCGCGCTTCCTGCGCGGGCGCTTCTGGTGACCCTCTTGCGCGCGCCCTTCATCCTCTATGTGCCGGCGGCGCTATTTCTCACCGCCTTCTTCCTCATCCCGCTCGGCCTCGTCGTCTGGATGAGCGTCAGCGACCCGGAATTCGGCTTCGGCAACTACGCGACCTTCTTCGGTTCGCGCTACGACCTCGCCGTGCTGGCGCGGACCTTCCAGACCGCCTTCGTCGTCACGCTTGCGAGCCTCGTCTTCGCCTATCCGATCGCCTATGTCGCGGCCCGGCGCGGCGGCGCCGTCGGCGGYTTCCTGCTCGGCGTGGTCGCGCTGAGCTTCTGGACCAGCTTCCTGGTCAGGACCTATGCCTGGATGGTGATCCTGGGGGCGAAGGGGCCGGTCGTCGGGCTGCTGACCGCGCTCGGCGTCAGCCCGCCCCCGCGCCTGCTCTTCACCACCTTCGCTGCGACTTTCGCGATGGCGCACATGCTCGTGCCCTTCATGGTGCTCGCGCTCTATGCCGTGATGAAGCGGATCGACGAGAGCTATATGCGCGCTGCCGCAAGCCTCGGCGCCCGGCCCCTGCGGGCCTTCCTCACGGTCTATTTCCCGCAGAGCCTGCCGGGCGTGGTCAACGGCGCGACGCTCGTCTTCATCACCTGCCTCGGCTTCTACGTGACGCCGACCCTGATCGGYAGCCCGCAGGACAAGATGATCGCCGGGCGAATCGGCCAAGAGATCGAGCAGYTGCTCGATTTCGGCGCGGCCTCCGCGACCTCGATGATCCTACTCGCCGCCGCRCTCGCGCTGTTTGCAATCTATGACCGCTTTTTCGGTCTCGACAGGATGTGGAGGTAGCATGTCCCGCTCCACGATCACCCTGGCGGTTCTTGTCGCGATCCTCCTCGCGGGGCCGATGTTCATCGTCGTGCCGATGTCGTTCAGCACGGCGCCTTCGCTCGAATTCCCGCCGCCGGGCTTCTGGCTCGGCTATTACCGGCGCTTCTTCTCCGACCCGAACTGGACCGGGCCGCTGTTCAACAGCTTCGCGATCGGCTTCGGGACGATGGTGCTGGCYATGCTCTTCGGGGCGCCCGCGTCCTTCGCCCTGATGCGGCATCGCTTCCGGTTCCGCTCCGCCTTCCGCATGTTGGTGCTGTCGCCGCTGATCGTGCCGCATATCGTGATGGCGCTGGGCTACTATAGCTATTTCGGCTCGCTCGGGCTGGTGCAGAGCATGACCGGCGTCATCCTTGCCCATACCTGCTTGACCATCCCCGTGGTGGTGCTGACSCTGACCTCGGCGCTCGCCAATTTCGACCGCCGGGTCGAGRAYGCCGCSRCCGGCCTCGGCGCRCGCCCRCTCACCACCTTCCGGCTGGTGACYTTCCCGATCCTGCGCCCGGCCTTCCTGGTCGCGGCCTTGTTCGCCTTCATCCACTCCTTCGACGARACCGTRATCGCGATCTTCATCTCGGGYCGCGACAGCGCGACSYTGCCGCGGCAGATGTTCAACAGCTTCCAGATGGAGGCGGACCCRGCCATCTCCGCCGCCTCCTCGCTGCTGCTTGCCGCCGTTCTCGTCGTCATCGGCGCGCGCTGGGCCGCGSGCCTCGTCAAGCCGCAGCCTGCCCGCGYGAAAGCCTAGGACAGACCATGAAGAACGCCCGAGCCCTTTCCTTGCGTGGCCTGTCGAAGAGCTACCTGGCTGGCCAGAACGCCGTCGACRGCATCGATCTCGAGATCGAGCCCGGCGAGTTTGTCTCCTTCCTCGGTCCGTCMGGCTCCGGCAAGACGACAACGCTGATGATGATCGCCGGCTTTTCCAAGCCGAGCAGCGGCGAGATCGCGATCGGCGGATGCAAGATCGACAGCGTCGAGCCTTATGACCGCAACATCGGCATGGTCTTCCAGAACTACGCMYTGTTTCCGCATATGAGCGTCGCCGACAATGTCGGCTTCCCCCTGCGGATGCGGCAGGTGCCGAAGGCGCAGGCCGCCAAGCGCATCGCCGATGCGCTCGCCATGGTCGGTCTCGCCGATTTCTCCGGCCGCAAGCCGGCCGAGCTCTCCGGCGGGCAGCAGCAGCGCGTCGCGCTGGCGCGCGCACTCGTCTTCGAGCCCGATGTCGTGCTGCTCGACGAGCCGCTCGGCGCGCTCGACAAGGCGCTGCGCGAGCAGATGCAGATCGAACTSAAGCGGATCCACCGCGAGCTGGGCGTGACCATGGTCTATGTCACGCACGACCAGGGYGAGGCGATGGCGATGTCGGACCGCATCGCGGTGTTCAATCGCGGGCGGATCGARCAGATCGGCAGCCCGGCGGAGGTCTATGCCAGGCCGCAGACGCGCTTCGTCGCCTCCTTCATCGGCGACAGCAACCTGATCGAGGGCGTCATYGGCCGTGGCGGGAGTGTCGATCTACCGGGKTTCGGCTCGATCGCGGTCGGACGTGGCGATCTTACCCCCGGGACTCYAGTCGACGTGCTCCTGMGGCCGGAGACCATTCGCCTTTCCAAGGAAGAGCGGTCTCCCGAAGACATCTGCTTCACCGTCGACGAGATCGTCAATTACGGCGACAGCTTCCTAGTCATCGGCAAGAGCGCCGGTCAGGAACTGCGCGCCCGCGTGCCTGGTCTCGACATGCCAGCGCTCGCCCGGGGGGAGCGCTGTGTCATGCGGTGGTCCAAAGAGCGCGTCCATATCGTTCCAAGATGATTTTGGCCCGGGAGGATCGGAGACCAATCCTTGAGGTCATTCTCAAGCTAGCCAATACGCGGCAGCTCAAGATGTAGGCCGTTCCGCGCCAMCTGCGGCCATTGAGCACCTGTCGAGAAGCGGACCTTCGCACGACCACATGATCGGCCGGTTCTGCCATCCACGTCGATGGATCTTATCGGGTGCCCAACGCGATCAATCTTCGCGTTCAGCGCAGTGCATGGACGAGATCGCCGACCAGCACATCGCGGCGAGATGGCTGCGCCGTTCGAGACTGAGTTCCTCGCCACGGGCGCGCATCCATTTCAGGGTGTTGCGCAGCCCGCCGCCGATGAATGCGCCCATATCGTGGCTTCCGAAGTCGCGCAGCACGCCAGCCTCATGTGCGTCCCGAATGATCCTGTTCGTGAACGCCGTCACCGGCGCGAAGATCTGCAGCATCTCGGCAGCGGGGACGAGAGGCACGTTCGATAGATATTCGAACAGCAGCGCCCGGTCGCCATCCGCCCAGATGAACGCGATATAGTCCTCGATATAGCGGCGCAGCCGCGCCTCGGGTGAAGTCGCGGCGTCATGCTCGACGATCAGGCCGGCGGCGACGGCCTCGGTCAATTGCGCGTAGACGCCGCGGATCAGGTCGTCCTTGGACTTGAAGTAGGTATAGAGCGAGCCGGTGGCGACGCCTGCCGTCGTGGCGATTTCCGCCATCGAGCATTGCAGCCCGTTGCGCACGATCAACGTGGCGGCGGCGGCGAGGATCCGCTCGCGCTTGTCGAAAACGATGCCATCCATGATTGAATGAACGTTCATTCGGTTGTCACGATGCCTAGGTAGCGGTGCCGCCGTCCTCGCGCAAGAGCGAATACGCGGCCCTCCCGGAACGCGTGTCCGCCTGCGCCCCCTCGATTTGACGCAGAGCTCCGCCATGTCGCATCCGCTGACCTTCGTCCATCTCACCGACCTGCATATCGGCGACCCGGCCGTCCAGGACGACCATCTCTATTCCGACACCTCCGCCACGCTGCGGGCGATCCTTGCCGATGTGAAGCGTGTCGAGCCGAAGCCGCGTTTCGTCATCGCCAGCGGCGACCTGACCAATCGCGGCGACATCGGCAGCTACGAGCAGCTCAAGGCCATCCTGGCCGAGGCTGAGCTCGACATGCCCGTGCTCTTCACGCTCGGCAATCACGACAAGCGCCAGGGTTTCTACCCGGCCATGCTCGGCCGGACCGACGACCTGTCGGCGCCTTACGACCATTCCGCAGTGGTCGACGGCGTCCATGTCATCCTCGTCGACACCAGCATGCCCTACAAGATCGGCGGACATTTCGAGCCGGGCCAACTCGACTGGCTGGCGGCCGAGCTCGACCGCGAGCCGACGCTGCCGAAGCTGATCGCGATGCATCACGCGCCGGCGCTCGACGCCAACCAGACCGATCTCGAATGGGAGGCGCTCTCCTTTGCCGATACCGAGGCGCTTCGGGCGCTGCTCGATGGGCGCAGGAACGTGCTCGGCATCCTCTGCGGCCATATCCACTATGACCGCGTCAGCAATTGGTACGGCATCCCGGTCATCGTCGGCATCGGCCAGCATGCCGCCACCGACGTGCTGCGCCTGCATGAGGAATTGCGCATGGTCTCCGGCGCCTCCTTCGCGATCGGCACCGTGCGTCCCTCCGGGCTGACGATCTCCTTCGTGCCGCAACCGGCCGAGCGCCGCGAGCTCAAGGTTCACAGCTTCTCGGGCATGGCTGCGATCATCGCGCGCTACGAAGCCGAGGCCGAAGCCGCGGCGCTGGCCGCCGAATGACCCTGACAGGAACCATGATTATGAACACCCGGTCTTTCCTGCGGAGCGCGCTCGCGCTCCTGGCGGCGGGCGCTGTCCTTCCGGCCCTTGCTCAGTCCATCCCCGCGACCGTCGACCGCCCGGTGACGATCAGCTACTACAACTACAACCTCGCCTCGGTCGGCAACGGCGCCGTGGCGACCAAGCGGCTCATCGCCCAGTTCGAGGCCGCCAACCCCAACATCAAGGTCGAGCCGGTCGGCGCCAGCTCCTTCGAGCTGACCAGCCGCGTCCAGGCTGACGTCGCCGCCGGCCGCATCCCGGATGTGGTGCAGATGGTGTTCTCCGATCTCGCCTTCGGCGTCGACAATCTCGGCGTCGCGGCGCTCGATGACATCGTGCCGGAGGAGGAGCGCAAGGCGCATTTCGCGGGCATGTCGCCCAACGGGCTGCAGCTCGGCATGCTCAACGGCAAGATCTATGGCCTCGCCTACACCTTCTCGACGCCGGTGCTGTTCTACAACGCCGACCTGTTCAGGAAGGCCGGCCTCGACCCCGACAACCCGCCCAAGACCTGGGCCGAGGTCAAGACCGCCGCCCTTGCCATTACCAGGAAGACCAAGGCTTCCGGCATCGCGACCGGCATCTTCGGCCCCTCGGCCGGTGACTGGCTGTTCCAGGGCGTGCTGCGCTCCAACAATGGCAGCCTGATGAGCGCGGACCGCAAGACGCTCGCCTTCGCCGAGCCGGCCTCGGTCGAGGCGGTGACGATGCTGCGCGATCTCTACGACAGCGGCGCCTACACCAATCTCGAGATCGATGCGGCGATGGAAGGCATGGCCGCCGGCAATATCGGTATGTACCTGCAGACCTCCGCCATCCAGGGCTTTTTGGTGAAAGGCGCGCAGGGCAAGTTCGAATTGCGCGCCTCGACCATGCCGCGCTTCGGCGAGAAACCGCAGCGCCCGAACAATTCCGGCAGTGCGCTGGTGATCCTCAGCCGCGATCCGCTCAAGCGTCGCGCCGCCTGGGAGTTGATGAAGTTCATGACCTCGAAGGAAGCCTATACCGTCATCACCTCCGAGATCGGCTATCTGCCGCTGCGCACCGACATCGTCGACGATCCCAAATATCTCGGCGACTGGGTTAAGCAGCACCCGCTGATCAAGCCGAACCTCGAACAGCTCGCGATGCTGGAGCCCTGGGTTTCCTTCCGCGGCTCGAACTACCGCCAGATCCAGAAGATGATGATGGAAGGCGCGGAGATGGCCGTGTTTGGCGGCATGAAGCCTGCGGACGCCATGAAGGCCGCGCAGGACAATGCCCAGACCCTGATGCCGCGCTGATCGCTTGAGCCCCGGCCCATCTGCGGCGGGCCGGGGCCTTCTGCCGTTTCGTCAACCCTGTCGAGAGCCACGATGTCGGACGCCACCTTGAGCGCAGCCGTGCAGGCCCCGCCGCAGCCTCTGCACCTTCCCCGCCTCGCGACGCCGGCCCGGCGCGCGGCGGCCTGGTGGATCGCGCCTTGGCTCTATCTGGCGCCGGCAGCGGGGACGCTGATCCTGTGGATCTACTGGCCGCTGCTCGACGCCTTCCGGCTCAGCTTCTTCCATTGGAACATGTTGCCTGGCGCGCCGATGAGCTTCGTCGGCTGGGCGAACTACCAGAACATCTTCGCCCTGCCGAAATTCTGGCAGGCGCTGCGCAATACCGGCATCTATATCCTCGGCCTGGTCCCACTCGCGGTCATCGTGCCGACGGCGGTGGCGATCTACACGCACGACCTGCCGGCCCGCTCGCGCAACATCTACCGCGCCATCATCTTCGTGCCGATGATCATCGCGCCCGTGGTTGCGGCCGCGATCTGGCGCTGGCTGCTCGACCCCGGCCACGGCATGGTCAACGAGGCGATCACGCTGTTCGGCTTCCGCCCCGTCCGCTTCCTGCAGGACCCGTCCATCGCGATCTGGACCGTCATCGTCCTGACCGGCTGGAAGCTGATCGGCTTCTCGACGCTGATCCTCTCGGCCGCCAATGCCAACATCAACCCATCGCTGATCGAGGCCGCCCGCATGGATGGTGCCTCGAAATGGGAGATCATTCGCGACATCCGCCTGCCGCTTCTGCGCTCGACCATCCTTTTCCTGACGCTGATGACCATTCTGCTCGGTGCGCAGTGGAGCTTCTCCTACATCCATGTGCTGACCGGCGGCGGGCCGCTCGGGTCGACCACCAACATCTTCTACATCCTCTGGGATTTCGGCTTCTCCACCCTCTCGGTGGGCTGGAGCTCGGCCGCGGCCGTCATCCTCTTCCTCGGCTTCGGCGCGCTCGCCTTCATGCTCTTCCGCCTGATGGACAGGTACTCGTTCCATGACAATTGAAGCACTGACCCTCGCGCCGGTCCGGCCATTGCCGAGGCCTGCCCGCCGCGCGCGAAAGGCGCGGTCGGGATGGAGCTGGAACACCGCCGCCGGCCATCTGGTGATGGTCGTGCTCGCGATCTTCTGCCTGTTCCCGGTCTACTGGATGATCGTCAGTTCGCTGCGCCCGGCGAATGCGATCTTCGAGACCACGCTCTGGCCGAGCACGGCTTCGCTCGAAAACTATGCCTATGCGCTGAAGGCGATCCCGATCGTGCGGATGCTTATCAACACGCTGGTCGTGGCCGGGGCTGTCACGGTGGTGCAGCTCGTCACCGGCCTGCTGGCGGCCTATGCCTTCGCCCGCTGGCGCTTTCCCTTCGACAAGCTGATCTACACGCTGATCGCGCTGACCTGGCTCGTGCCCTTCCAGGTGGTGATGATCCCCAACTACCTGCTCGTCGCCAATCTCGGCCTGCTCGACAATCTGCTGGCGCTGATCCTGCCGCATTTCGCGGCGGCGCTCGCGATCCTGCTGCTGGCGCAGGCGATGCGTTCCTTCCCGCGCGAGGTGCTGGAGGCGGCGCGGATGGACGGGGCCAGGAGCTGGCGCATCCTGTGGGAGATCGTCACGCCCAATCTGCGCGGCACCATCGCCTCGCTGGCGATCCTGATCTTCATCTCGACCTGGAACGAATATTTCTGGCCGCTGCTGCTCTCGCGCTCGCCGCAGAACAGCGTCGTCCAGATCGGCATCCAGATGTTCATGAGCTCGGAGGGCACGCAATGGGGCCCGCTGATGGCCGCCTCCACCATGGCCAGCCTGCCGATCCTCGTCATCTACGTCGTCCTGCAGCGGCAGGTGATCCAGTCCTTCATGAAATCCGGAATCCGTTGATGATCCCCGCGAACCAACGCCACCTGCCGATCCCCGGCACCTTCAACATCCGCGACCTCGGCGGCTATGCCGCCGGTCCCGTCGAGACGCGCTGGCGCCGCATCCTGCGTGCCGACGGCCTCCACCATCTCGACGAAGCCGGCATCGCCGTGCTGACCGGGCAAGGCGTCACCACCGTCATCGATCTGCGCCACGACCACGAGCTGGCGAGCCGGCCGAACCCCTTCCACATGCATCCGGGCGTCGCCTATCACAGCGTCTCGCTGTTCGAGCGGCTGGCACCCGGCGACCTGTCGGCCGGCGACCTCCTGCTCGATCTCTACATCCAGGCACTGACCACCCGGCAAGCGGCCATCGGCGCGGTGTTGACGCTGATCGCCGAGGCGCCGCAGGGCGTCGTGCTGTTCCACTGCACGGCCGGCAAGGACCGTACCGGCCTCGTCGCCGCCCTGCTGCTGGCGCTGGCAGGAGTCGCGGACGCGACCATCCTCGACGACTACGCGCTGACCAAGCCGATGATCGCGCCGTTGCTCGACCGGCTGATCGCGGAAGCCGAGGAACGTGGAGCCGATATCGCGGCCTTGCGCCCGCTGCTCGCTTGCGAGCCGCAGACCATGGCGGCGACCATTGCGCATATCCTCGACAATCACGGCTCGGTCGAAGGCTATCTCCTCGCGATCGGCCTCTCCGACGCCACCATCGCGCGGCTGAAGACGCGCCTGCTGGAGGATGCCTAATGGCCCAGCTTTCCCTCTCCGGGCTCCGGAAAAGCTATGCCGGCAAGCAGGTCCTGCACGGTGTCGATGTCGAGATCAACCAGGGCCAGTTCGTCGTCATCGTCGGACCCTCCGGCTGCGGCAAATCCACGCTGTTGCGCATGATCGCCGGGCTAGAGGACATCACGGAAGGCGAGATCGCGATCAACGGTCAGGTCGTCAACGACCTCGACCCCGCCGATCGCGGCTGCGCCATGGTGTTCCAGAACTACGCGCTATATCCGCATATGACGGTTGCCGAGAACATCGCCTATCCGCTCAAGATCGCGCGCATCGCCAAGTCGGAGCGGGAGCGGCGCGTGCGCGAGGCGGCTGGGATCCTCGACCTCTCGGACTATCTCGACCGCCGGCCGGCCCAACTCTCGGGCGGGCAGCGCCAGCGCGTCGCCATGGGCCGCGCGATCGTGCGCGAGCCGCAGCTCTTCCTCTTCGACGAGCCGCTCTCCAATCTCGACGCCAAGCTGCGCGTCTCGATGCGCATCGAGATCAAGCGCCTGCACAAGCGGCTCGCGGCCACCTCGATCTTCGTGACCCATGACCAGGTCGAGGCGATGACGCTGGCCGACATGCTGATCGTGATGAATGGCGGCCGGGTCGAACAGATTGGTGCGCCTGCCGAAATCTACGACAGGCCGGCCTCGACCTTCGTCGCCGGCTTCATGGGCGCGCCGGCGATGAACCTGCTCCCGGCGACGATCGTCGAGCCGGGGCTGATCGCCCTCGACGGCGTCCCCGGCACCTCGATCCGCATCGAGGGCTGCGAGGCCGCACCCGGGACGAAGTTGACGTTCGGCATCAGGCCGGAGGACCTGACCGTTGCAACGGGCGATGACAGCCCCGCTCTCTCCGGCACGGTCGATCTGGTCGAGGAACTCGGCAGCAGCCGCGCAGCCTATTGCTCCATCGGGCCGCATGAGTTGGCGATCATCCTGCCAAAGGGCTTCGCCCTGAACCGCGCCGGAAGGATCACTATGGGTATCCCGGCCGGGGCAGTCCATCTCTTCGACGAAGCGAATGGCCATCGACTGCGATCGCTGGGCGAGTATCAGCCTTCCGAGACACAAGAAGACGTCTCGGCCTAGCCATTTCATGGGCAAGGCCATGTTTCGGATCACTATTGCCCTGCGCGGACCGTGGCGTTGATCATCCCAGTTTTACCGATAACCGCCTACCGTTGTGCGCCAATTCCGGACATTGCATGATTGGCCGGAAGCGGACGTATGCGCGGTCCTTGCAACTACCAGAGGACCAGCTGACCTCGATTGCAGCAGCTCGTTGCCAGCGCTGGCGATTAGCCGTTGGTTCGCCTTGCGACCTGCCCTCGTAGGTCCGAAGTCCGCCGCTGCAACTGCCCGAACGAGACGATTTCGCCGGCGATCGCGCTGGCGGCGACGGTCGGCGGACTCGCGAGCCAGACCTTGCCAGGCCCCGAGCGGCCGGGGAAGTTGCGATTGATGGCGCTGATCGTCACCTCCTCCGCCCGTAAAGACACGCCGGGCCCACATTGCGCACAGGCCCCGCAGGCCGGATTGAGGATCTGGGCGCCGACGCGCCTGAACGTGTCGAGATAGCCGCGCTCCTCGCAGTAGCGCCGCACGGCCATGGTGCCGAACTGCAGATAGAAGGCGACGTTGCCGGGGACCTTCAGCCCGCGCGCGACCGCCCAGGCCAGGACCTCGTGATACTGGTCGAAATCCTCGCGCTTGCCGGCCGTGCAGGAGCCGCCATAGGCGATGCCGATCGAGATCGGAGCAGTGAGCTCGTCGCATGGGACGCCGTTGCCGGGATCGCCGGGGGCCGCGAGCATCGGCGTCAAGGCCGAACAGTCGATCGTCAGCTCGGCGGCATAGGGGGCGCCCGGATCGCTCGCCATCCAATCCTCGATCACGACATCGACCTGGCGCCGCTCGCGGATGAAGCGGGCGGTCTCGGCATCGGGCGCGACGATTCCGCTGAAGCCACCGAGCTCGGCTGTCATGTTGGTCAGTGTCGCGCGTTCGTCGATCGACATCGCCGACACGACCGGCCCGGCAAATTCGAAGACGCGACCCAGTCCGAGGCCGGCTCGGATCCGCGGCTCGGCAAGCAGCTTCAGGACGACGTCCTTGGCGGTTATGCCGGCGGGCAAGCTGCCCTCGAGGCGGATCAGGAGCGATTCCGGCACGGTGAGCCGGACCGCGCCGGTCATGAACGCGTTCGCCATGTCGGTCGTGCCGACGCCAAAGGCCAGGCAGCCGAGCGCGCCCGAATGCGGTGTGTGCGAGTCCGTGCCGACGCAGATTTCGCCGGGAACGGCATAGGTCTCTGCCATCAGAGCGTGCGAGATGCCTTCCGAGCCGTCCTCGCCGGCAAGATAGCCGTGATCCTTCAGGCCGTAGTCGCGGGAGAAGGCGCGATGCCCTTCCGAGAGCCGGCGGATCGCCGGCAGCAGATTCTGCCGCTGATGGGTCGGCGAGCGATGCGCATAGGCGTTGTGATCCTCGAAGCAGAGGATCGTGTCCGGCTCGTGCAAGGCGAGCGGCCGGCCATAGCAGCGATGCAGCATATGCGCCGCCATAGCCGTGTAGATCTCGTGGATGAAACGGAAGCGCGCCCGGACGAAGCCGCCGCTTCCCGGCTCGGCAGTCCAGCGGCGTCCGCGCTCCGCCAGGAGATGGCGCGCGATGATCTTCTGAGTGAGTGTTTGGGGCGCCCTGCTGCCTGGCAACGGTGCCGGCTTCGCATCAAAGAGGTGGACCTTGCCATACTCGAGCAGGCCGCCGCCGGCGAGAATTCGGGCCGCCAGCTCGTCGCGTCCCTGCAGCAGATCGGCGAGCGGAATGGCTTCGCCGGCCCGGATGCGGTCGAGCAGACCAAAATCGGTCGAGGTGAACAGCCCGATATTGTCGCAGTTCTGGCGGTAGATCCGCTCGAAGCTCTCGGCGATGACGAGCCTGATCCCGGCCGCGCGCTCGGCCAGGGGCGCATGCTCGCGCGACGAGCCCTTGCCGTAGCGGCGGCCGGCGACGAGCACGCCGAAGCCGCCGAGGCGCACAGCGTCGAGCGGGATCGGGTTGCTCTCGCCGGCGCGATAGCCGGTATGGGCGTGCCGGCCGATCTCGTCGTCGAAATGCACCAGCGAGGGCAGCGGCGTGATCTCGTCGGTCGAGACGTCGTCGCGCAGCCGGCCTGCGGTCTCGCGATCGAGATCCTCGCCCTGCAACTGCCGGCGGACGATGCCGGCATCGGCCGACAGGAACAGCACCCGGCCGTCGAAGCGGATCGACTGCATGACCGGTCAGGCCTGGGCTTCGAATTGCGGCTGCCAGCGCAGCAGATAGCGCTGCAACTGCCGCACGATGGTCGCGAGCAGGATACCGACGACCATCATCGCGAAGATCGCGACCATCATCTCGGCGGCGTTGGCTCGCGCCTCGGCCTCGATGATCAGCTTGCCGAGGCCGCGCTCGGCCCCGATGAACTCGCCGACGATGACGCCGATCAGCGCGAAGGACACCGCCGGCGTCAGCGAGGCGAACACCCAGGCCAGCGCCGAGGGGATCACGACCGTGCGCAGCACCGTCATCTCGGAAGCACCGAGCAGACGCGCCGCGGCGATCTGGTCGCGGTCGACGGCGCGCGTGCCCTCGAAGGTGTTGAAGAAGACCACGAAGAACACGACGATCCAGGCGGTGACGATCTTCGACATGTCGCCGAGCCCGAACATCAGGATGATCAGCGGCACCAGCG
>NZ_JBFRDQ010000071.1:0-26557 GCF_052113865.1 Allobosea sp. TAB14
GCCGATCACGGTCACGGTGCCCGGGCCGATCGTGGCGCCATGGGCGGCGGGGGCCATCGTGAGGCCGGTCAGCATCAGGAAGGTCATCGGGAAGCCGCTGGTCGCCGCGAGCCAGAGGCCGCGGTTCCAGCCGACGCCGCCACAGGTGGCCAAGCCGCCCCCGCGCAGGAAGAGCGGCATCAGCAACAGGCCCGCCGTCGCGAAGCGCAGTGCCATCAGATCATGCGGACCGACGCCGTTGAGCATGGCGTGCCGGCTGACGACGAAGTTGGAGCCGAAGATCAGCACGCTGAGCAGCATGCCGGCGACGGCGAGCCGGCGTCGGCGGCGTTCCTTGTCCTGAGGTGCGGGAAGGCTGGCGACGCGCTGATCCATGCGCTGGCATAGCGCGATTGCTGCACTGCCGTTACGGGCCGTTGCGCATGGCGCCCGCGCTTGCGGATGCGAACCGCAATTGCGCCCCGGTTCGGCCCTTCTGCCGCCCACAGGGCAGGGCTTGTTGGCTCCCGCGAGCCAAAGGGGCAGCGAGCGATCCGGAGTGGCAGCGATGTCCAGCACCCTCTATCCACCCAGCCCGGCAGCGATGGCGAGCCGGCTCGGCCACCACCTCCTGCTTTCGCTGGGCGTGGTGACGACTGTTGCTTTGCTCGCGGCGCTGCCTGCGCTTCTGTCCGGTACGGCGCCCGGACAGGGAGCCCGCGCCGCGATCGGCAATCAGGCGTCCGTACCGGCGCTGGCGATGCTGCGGAATGGCAAGATCGCCGACCGGCTGGAGCGCATCTCGGCCGGGGGCGCGGAGATCCTGGCCAACGCGCCGGTCACGCCGGCGGCGCTGGCGATGCCGATGTCGTTGAATTGGCCGGAAACCGGGGAATGGGCGCCGCCGCAGCTCGCGATGCTCTCCGAGCGCCGGCCGCGGGCGGGCGACAGCACGCCCCGTGCAGTGTCGCGCCGGAGCGCTTCGCCGACGACCCGCGCCGTTGCGGCATCGGGGCCGCTGGTCATCCTGCCCCCCGCCGCGGCGACGGCGATCGAGGTTGCGACGACGGCCGAGACGTCCCACGACGATTCCTGGAGCCGTCTCGTGATCGCACCGGCGACGAAGGTCGTCGATGCCGTTTCGGGGGCTGCCGGCGGCGTGCAGGCCGTCGGCTCCTGGGGCCTGTCGCAGGCGAGCGGCCTGCTGCCGCGCTGGTGAGCGCGGCAGCGCGGGCCTCGATCAGGCGAGGGCCTTCAGCGCGGCGCGGCCGGCATAGATCGCCTGCGTGCCGAGTTCTTCCTCGATGCGCAGAAGCTGGTTGTACTTCGCGGTCCGGTCAGAGCGGGCGAGCGAGCCGGTCTTGATCTGCCCGCAATTGGTGGCGACGGCGAGGTCGGCGATGGTCGAGTCCTCGGTCTCGCCCGAGCGGTGCGACATCACCGCCGTGTAGCCGGCGCGCTGCGCCATATCGACGGCGGCGAGAGTCTCGGTCAGCGTGCCGATCTGGTTGACCTTGACCAGGATCGAGTTGGCGGTCTTGCCCTTGATGCCGCGCGACAGGCGCTCGACATTGGTGACGAAGAGATCGTCGCCGACGAGCTGGCACTTCGCCCCGACGAGGTCGGTCAAAGCCTTCCAGCCCTCCCAGTCATCCTCGGCCATGCCGTCCTCGATCGAGACGATCGGGTAGCTGCCGACGAGCTTGGCGAGGTACTTGGCCTGCGCCTTGGGATCGCGCGTCTTGCGCTCGCCCTCATAGACATAGGAACCGTCCTTAAAGAACTCGGTCGCGGCGCAGTCGAGCGCCAGCGCGATGTCCTCGCCCGGCTTGTAGCCGGCCGCCTCGACCGCCTGCATGACGAAATCCAGTGCCGCTTCCGCCGACTTGATGTTGGGGGCGAAGCCGCCCTCGTCGCCGACATTGGTGTTGTGGCCGGCGTCGTGCAGCTTCTTCTTCAGCGTGTGGAAGATCTCCGAGCCCATGCGCAGGCCTTCCGCGAAGGAGGTCGCGCCGATCGGCATCACCATGAATTCCTGGAAGTCGATCGGATTGTCGGCATGGGCGCCGCCATTGACGATGTTCATCATCGGCACGGGCAGGACGCGGGCCGAGGTACCGCCGACATAGCGGTAGAGCGGCAGGYCGGACGCCTCGGCAGCAGCCTTGGCGACGGCAAGCGAGACGCCGAGGATGGCGTTGGCGCCGAGCTTGCGCTTGTTCGGCGTGCCGTCGAGCTCGATCATCGTCTGGTCGATCGCGGTCTGGTCCTCGGCGTCCATCGCGACGATCGCCTCGGCGATCGCGACATTGACCGACTCGACAGCCTGCAGGACGCCCTTGCCGAGATAGCGCGACTTGTCGCCGTCGCGCAGCTCCACCGCCTCATGCGCGCCGGTCGAGGCGCCGGAGGGAACGGCGGCGCGGCCCATCGAGCCGTCCTCGAGCACCACATCGACCTCGACCGTCGGATTGCCGCGGGAATCGAGGATCTGGCGTCCGATGATGTCGATGATGGCGGTCATGGCAGGCTCCGGAGAAGGGGCAAGCGGGAAGGACAGGCAGCTTCTAGAGGCTGTTCCCGGCCTTGGCTAGACATGGGGTGGGGTCAAGCCGGCCGGCGCGTCATGGCGCGGGAAGCCATAATGAGGCCTCCTTGTTGGTTGCGCATCGCGGCAAGGCCGATCGCGCTTCTGACCCGCGCGATCAGGCGAGAGGAGACTGTGCGAAGAGCGGCTACTCTGGAACGCGGACCGGCAAGGCGTGGCGCGATGATTGCGGATTTTTCGATGGTTTTGGCGCTTCGCCTCATCGGGAAACAAGCATGTTCCAGAATATGTCCGCTCGTCGTCGCCCCTCTCTCGCCCTTGTCCTGTTCTGGTGCGCGCTGACCGTCGCGTGGTGGGTCGGCCTGTGCCTCTACGCCGGCAAGCCGATCTGGTTCTGGTGATCACGCCTCGTCATCCGGCGTGGCGAAATAGCTGCCAAGCAGGAAGCCGCTCTGGAGCGCGAACAGATAGCCGATCCAGATGAAGAGGGTGAAGAAGCTCAGCTCTCCGCGGATCAACCAGAGCGGAAAGAAGAAGAGCGTCAAGGCGGCGCTGGCAATGACGATGGCCGGATAGCCATAGGACAGGCCAATCAGAATACCGAGTAGAAATAATATACCCGCAATTATCATAAAATTATCGGGATCTGATCCGTTACGCCATTGATTTGCACTATGATGTTGCATGGTGCGTCGCAAGGATGCGTGTGGAAGATCGATAAATATTGAGATATCGCACCCGGTAGGTCTTTGGGGCGGTCTCTGCGCTTGTCCGATACGGGCGAGGCTATGCGGCCCGGCCTCGGTGCGCGCCGAAGGGTCATGCGCCTGCGCGGGCAGCTCCCGCCATCGCGCAAGATGCTCCGGCCAAAGGGTTGGGGCAGGATTCTCGCGAAAAACCGGCTCCCACTGTTTCGCGTCCTGCTCTAGAAGCGGCGCAAACACAGGAGCATCCGATGTCCATCGACGCCTCGACCTTGCAGCTCGGGCAAGCCAGCGCGCTGCCGGCCTCGCCGCAGGAAGCCCGCCTCGACCGCGTGCCCAATCCCCATGCCGGCATGCATTATCTCGCCCGCTTCACCTGCCCGGAATTCACCTCGATCTGTCCGGTGACGGGCCAGCCGGATTTCGGCATCCTCGTCATCGACTATCTGCCGGGCCAGTGGCTGGTGGAGTCGAAGTCGCTCAAGCTCTATCTCGCCTCGTTCCGCAACCACGGTGCCTTCCATGAGGATTGCACCGTCGGCATCGGCAAGACGCTGGTCGATCTGCTGGAGCCGGAATGGTTCCGTATCGGCGGCTACTGGTATCCGCGCGGCGGCATCCCGATCGACGTGTTCTGGCAGACCGGCGAGCCGCCGAAGGGGCTCTGGCTGCCCGACCAGGGCGTCGCGCCCTATCGCGGGCGCTGAGGCCGGCCGGACGTTTGGGAGCCGGGCGTCGTTCTCGGGCCTGACCCGAGAAACTCCGGGCAGAGGAGCGCAGGGAACGTCCTTTGGGAAGACATGCTCGGGTCAAGCCCGAGCATGTCGGCGGCGTGTACCTCTCAGGTCCGCGAGCCCAAGGGCGGCAGCAGCTTCGGCGCCATCAGCCCGAGCAGGCCGACGGCGGTGCCGAAGAGGGCGAGCGCTCCTTGCGTGCCGAGCGCTTGAAGGGCCGTGCCCATCAGCAGCGGCCCGGTCGCGTGGCCCATGAAGAAGAAGCAGGCGAAGAGCGCCATCGCCGAACCGCGTGCCGTGGGAGCCAGCTCCGTCGCCTGGGCCTGGAACGTCCCGTGGATCAGGAAGAAGCCGAAGCCGATTGACAGGAAGACGCCGATCGACGTCCACCATGGCGCTGGCAGGATGAAGGCGAAATCGGCCAGCGCCACGRCAAGCCCGCCAAGGCGCATCATCTGCGCGGGTCCGACGCGCTGGACGAGGACGCGCGTCAGCAGGCCATAGACCAACCCGCCAAGCCCCATCGCGCCGATGGCGATCCCCGCCTCGGATGGGCCGGTGCCCGAGCGTTCGTGCAGGATCGCAGCGACGAAGGGTGGCAAGCCGAAGATCAGCGCGCCTTCCAGCAGCACGAGGCCGTACAGCACCTTGCTGCGCGGATTGGCGAAGACGGCTGCGTAGCTCGTCATGGCGCCGGCGAGACTCAGCGGCGGCCGTTCGGCGAGGGGCCGGGGCTTCAGGACGAGCCGCACCACCAGCGCGCCGCAGGCCGCGAGCGCGGCAGCCACCCCCAGCACCGCCCGCCAGCCGATATGGTCGGCGACCACCCCCGAGAACGAGGCGCCCGCCATCTGGCCGATGATCATGATGACGAGGAAGCGACCGAGCATGATCTGCCGCTCGGCCATCGGAGCCCTATCGCCGATCGCCGCCATCGCGGCGGGGATCACGCCGCCCGCCATCACGCCGGCTCCAGCACGCAGCGCGAACAGCATCCAGTAGTTGGTGGCGAAGGCGGCGGCGGCAGAGAACAGACAGAGCAAAGCGAGGCAGGTCGAGATGCTGCGCAGCTTCCCGACCGAGTCGGCGATCGGACCGAGGAAGGGCTGGCCGAGCGCATAGCAGCCGGCGAAGGCCGTCACCAGGAAGGCGATCTGGTGGACGCTCTGTCCGAATTCGGCGGCGAGCGTCGGCACCAGCGGGTCGACCAGCCGCATGGTGAAGGTCGAGGCGAAGCCGCACAGCCCCAGCACGGGGATGAGGGCGCCGAGATCATGGCCGGCGGCTGGCTTCGGCTCAGACATAGGCCAGGTTTGGCGACGGGCGGCCCTTGGCGAGACGATCGAAACCCTGCAGCTCGGCGATCAGGCTCTGGAACTCCGCCAGCGGCACCATGTTCGGCCCGTCGGACGGCGCCTTGTCCGGGTCGGGATGCGTCTCGATGAAGACGCCGGCGACGCCGACCGCCACCGCCGCGCGCGCGAGCACCGGCACGAATTCGCGCTGCCCCCCGGAGGAGGAGCCCTTGCCGCCCGGCTGCTGCACCGAATGGGTGGCGTCGAAGATCACCGGGGCGCCGATCTCGGCCATGATCGGCAGGGAACGCATGTCGGTGACCAGCGTATTGTAGCCGAAGGAGGCGCCGCGCTCGGTCAGCATGACATTCGCATTGCCGCTTTCCGTCACCTTGTTGGCGACGTTCACCATGTCCCAGGGAGCGAGGAACTGACCCTTCTTGATGTTGACCACCCGGCCGGTCTTCGCCGCTGCGACAAGCAGGTCGGTCTGGCGGCAGAGAAAGGCGGGGATCTGCAGCACGTCCACCACCTCCGCCACGGGCGCGCATTGACTCGCATCATGCACGTCGGTCAGGACGGGCATGCCGGTGCGCTCGCGGATTTCGGCATAGACCGGCAGGCCGGCCTTCATCCCCATACCGCGGCCGCCCTTGACGCTGGTGCGGTTGGCCTTGTCGAACGAGGCCTTGAAGACGAGGCCGATGTTCAGCGCCGCCGCGATCTCCTTCAGCGCGAACGCGCATTCGAGCGCATGGTCGCGGCTTTCCATCGCGCAGGGGCCGGCGATCAGCGCGAGCGGCAGGGCGTTGCCGAAGCGCACGGGCCGGGCGAGATCCTCGCCGATGGAGACGATGGCGTGCGGGGTCATGGCATTTCCTTTGCGGGCGGGCAGCCGGGCATATGGCTGCTGCACCACCCCGGTCAAGTCGCGGTCCGGGGTCAGGGCGGGCGAGGCCAGCGCAGAGTTGATCGGCTGCGACGCGAACAGGCTGGCGAAGCGGAGACGAGGTCTGTAAATTCGGTGACGAAGCACTATCTTGGATCGTGATGCGGGATCGGTTGGGTACGGCGCGGACGGATATGAGCGAGGCAGGCCAGGGCAGAGCGATGCGAGCCGGGATTTCGCAGGAGATGTCCGCGCGCGCTGAGCGTGTCGCGGGCACCGTCGGCATGGCCGACCGCCCGAAACGGGCTGGGCCGCCGGCCGATGGCGGGCGCGAGGGAACCGGGACGGCGGTGCTGACCCGGACTCGCACGCGCAAGCCCAATCTTTATCGTGTCCTGCTCTTGAACGACGACTACACGCCGATGGAGTTCGTCGTTCACGTGCTGGAGCGGTTCTTCAACAAGGATCGCTCCGAAGCGACGCGGATCATGATGCATGTGCATCAGAACGGCGTCGGCGAATGCGGCGTCTTCACTTACGAGGTCGCCGAGACCAAGGTTACGCTGGTGATGGATCTGGCGCGCAAGCACATGCATCCGCTGCAATGCGTGATGGAGAAGAAGTAGCCTTGGGTATTTCACCCTCTCAAAACAGATAGGAGCGCGCCCCTTGCCGAGTTTCTCGCGCAGTCTCGAACAGGCGCTTCACCGGGCTCTGGCTCTGGCCAATGAGCGCCGCCACGAATACGCCACTCTCGAGCATCTCCTGCTCGCGCTGGTCGATGATCAGGACGCKGCCGCSGTSATGCGCGCCTGCAGCGTCGATCTCGACMTGCTKMGKCGCAAYCTCGTCGAYTAYATCGAYGCCGAGCTGASCAATCTSGTCACCGAYGGCCGYGACGATTCCAAGCCGACGGCGGGCTTCCAGCGCGTGATCCAGCGCGCCGTCATCCATGTCCAGTCCTCCGGCCGCGAGGAGGTGACCGGCGCCAACGTGCTCGTCGCGATGTTCGCCGAGCGCGAGAGCCACGCCGCCTACTTCCTGCAGGAGCAGGACATGACCCGCTATGATGCGGTCAACTACATCAGCCACGGCATCGCCAAGCGCCCGGGCGCCAGCGAGAGCCGTCCGGTGCGCGGCGCCGAGGACGATGCCGAGCCGCAGCGTGAGCAGCGCGCCGAGCAGGGCCAGAGCGACGACAAGGAGAAGAAGAAAAAGGAAAGCGCGCTCGACGCTTACTGCGTCAACCTCAACCGCAAGGCGAGGGACGGGCGCATCGATCCGCTGATCGGCCGCGAGGCCGAGGTCCAGCGCACCATCCAGATCCTCTGCCGCCGCCAGAAGAACAACCCCCTGCTGGTCGGCGACCCCGGCGTCGGCAAGACCGCGATCGCCGAGGGCCTCGCGCTCAAGATCATCCGCGGCGAGGTGCCGGAGGTGCTGCACGACGCCACCGTCTTCTCGCTCGACATGGGCACGCTGCTCGCCGGCACGCGCTATCGCGGTGACTTCGAGGAGCGCCTCAAGCAGGTGATGAAGGAGATCGAGCAGCACCCCAAGGCGATCATGTTCATCGACGAGATCCATACGGTGATCGGCGCTGGTGCGACCTCGGGTGGCGCCATGGACGCCTCCAACCTGCTCAAGCCCGCGCTCGCCTCCGGCACGCTGCGCTGCATCGGCTCGACCACCTACAAGGAATACCGCCAGTATTTCGAGAAGGACCGGGCGCTGGTGCGCCGCTTCCAGAAGATCGACGTCAACGAGCCGTCGATCCCGGACACGATCGAGATCCTCAAGGGCCTCAAGCCCTATTTCGAGGAGTTCCACAAGCTGCGCTACACCAGCGACGCCATCAAGGCGGCGGTGGAGCTCTCGGCGCGCTACATCCATGACCGCAAGCTGCCGGACAAGGCGATCGACGTCATCGACGAGACCGGCGCCTCGCAGATGCTGCTGCCCGAGGGCAAGCGCAAGAAGACCATCGGCGTGAAGGAGGTCGAGGTCGCGATCTCGACCATGGCCCGCATCCCGGCCAAGACCGTCTCGAAGGACGATGCCGAGGTGCTGCGCAACCTCGAGGAGACGCTGAAGCGCTCCGTCTACGGCCAGGAGAAGGCGATCGAGGCGCTGTCCTCGGCGATCAAGCTCGCCCGTGCCGGCCTGCGCGATGGCGAGAAGCCGATCGGCAGCTATCTCTTCGCCGGCCCGACCGGCGTCGGCAAGACGGAGGTCGCGCGCCAGCTCGCCTCCTCGCTCGGCGTCGAGCTGATCCGCTTCGACATGTCGGAATATATGGAGCGCCACACCGTCTCGCGGCTGATCGGTGCGCCTCCCGGCTATGTCGGCTTCGACCAGGGCGGCCTGCTGACCGACCAGATCGACCAGCATCCACACAGCGTCCTGCTGCTCGACGAGATCGAGAAGGCCCATCCCGACCTGTTCAACATCCTCCTGCAGGTGATGGACCACGGCAAGCTGACCGACAACAACGGCAAGCAGGTCGATTTCAGGAACGTCATCCTGATCATGACGACCAATGCCGGCGCGGCCGATCTGGCCAAGAACGCCTATGGCTTCACCCGCCAGAAGCGCGAGGGTGACGATACCGAGGCGATCAACAAGCTGTTCGCGCCGGAGTTCCGCAACCGTCTCGATGCGACGATCTCCTTCGGCCACCTGCCGAAGACCGTGGTCGCCCGCGTCGTCGACAAGTTCGTGCTCCAGCTCGAGGCGCAGCTCGCCGACCGCAACGTCACCATCGAGCTCTCGGACGAGGCGCGCGACTGGCTGGTTGAGAACGGCTATGACGAGGCGATGGGCGCCCGGCCGATGGCCAGGCTCATCCAGCAGACGATCAAGACGCCGCTCGCCGACGAGGTGCTGTTCGGGCGCCTCAAGGGCGGTGGTGCCGTCAAGGTCGTGGTCGTCCAGTCCGAGACCGGCATCAAGGTGCTCGGCCTCGAGTTCCCCGATGGCCCGGTCAAGCCGAAGCCGGAGAAGGATGTCGTGGCCGCCACCGCAAAGCGCGAGCCGAAGTCGCGCGCCAAGGCGTCGGGCGCCGCCCCGGCCAAGCCCGTTCCGCCTCGTCGTGCTCCCAAAGGTGGTGCAGGGTCAGGCGGCACGGGGTCGAATGGGGCACCGGGCGGCTCGGCCGCGCCGACCAAGGCGTCCGGCCGTGCCGTCCGCACGGTGCCGAAGGTTCCGCTGACCAAGGCGTGAGAAGGCGTTAAGACGTGCTGTTCAGACGGAAGACTGCGACGCTGGCGACCGAGACCGGCGAGGTCGCGACCGAAACCGCCGCGCCACCGCCGCGGCAGAAGGAAAAGCTCGGCTGGTTCGAGAAGCGCAGCCGCCGCCGGCGGCGGCGCATCATTTTCGAGGAGGTGCTGGGCTGGATCCTGGTCCCGGCCTTCATCTATTTGATCTATCTCGGCATCAAGTCGGTCGGCGGCATCCCCAAGGAGCTGGTCGACTTCGCCAACGAGCTGATCGCCATGGCCCTGAAGGGCAAGGGCTGAGGCGGCGCCGTCATTCCGCGCGCGGCGAAGCCATGGCTCGTCGCTGAACCCTGAAGCTGCGCGGTGCTCGCGGATTCCGGTTCGCCGCCTGGTTCCCTTTGCAACTACCGCAGGGCAGGCCGGCTTGCTGATGTCTATGCAAGCGTCGGCTGCGTGAACGATAGAGGAGAGGGCTCCGGATTCGCCGGGACCTGAACCCTCCCGAGCCTTCCCGCCGATGACCGCATGAGCGTATCCGCCGATTGGAGCTGGCAGCGCGTCGCGTTGGCCGGCATGCGCGATGCGCTGTCGCTGCCGGCCTGGATCGTCGGCTTCGGCCTGGTCGGCATCGGCTCTCTGGCGCGCGATGTCGGCTATCCCGTCGGCAGCGCGGTCCTTTCCACCATTCTCGTCTGGGCCGGTCCCTCTCAGGTGCTGTTCTTTGCCTCGATCGCGGCGGGCGCGGCCTGGAGCGCGATCGCCATCGCGATCGGCTTTGCGTCGTTGCGCTTCCTGCCGATGACGGTCGCGATCCTGCCCTTGCTGCGCCGCCCCGGCCAGAGCGTCTGGCTGCAGCTCCTGCTGGCGCATTACGTCGCCGTCACCGCCTGGACCGAGGGCCTGCGGCGTTTGCCGGCGATTCCGCTGCACCAGCGCGTTCCCTATTTCCTCGCCTTCGCCAACACCTGCATGGCGGTGAGCGCGCTCGGCACCTTCGCGGGCTATTATCTCGTCGGGGCGCTGCCCTTGCCGTTCGCCGCCGGGCTGCTCTGCCTCACGCCGATCTTCTTCCTCGTCTCGCTCACGGCGGGGCTGCGCCATCGCGGCGACGTGGTCGCGTTGATCCTCGGCCTCGTGCTGGCGCCGATCTGCGAGCGCTTCATCGGCGGCGGCTTCGACCTCATCGTCGCCGGGCTCGCCGCCGGGACCATCGCGCTCTTCGTCGGTAAAAGGCGAAAGACGGCATGACCCAGCCCATCGCCTGGCTCGACGGGCCGTATTGGCCCTATCTCGCGCTCTTTCTGTTCGCGGTGCTGCCGACAGAGATCTGGCGTTGGCTCGCCGTGGTCTTCGCGCGCGGGCTCGGCGCCGAATCGGCGCTGCTCGACTGGGTCCGTGCCGTCGCGACCGCGCTGCTCGCCGGCATTGTCGCCAAGCTCATCGTCTCGCCGCCGGGTGCGCTCGCTCACGCGCCGCTGCTGATACGGATCACGGCGCTGGCCGCCGCCGTCGCCGTCATGGCGATCGATCGGCGGCGCATGATGCTGGCGGTTCTGATGGGGGAGGCGGTGCTGATCGGTGGCGTCTGGCTCTTCGGAGCGGTCTAGCTGCCTTTGAGGCGGTCGCGCACAGGGCCGAGCTTGTCCGGGTTGCGGATGACGTAGATCGCATGGACCTGCCCATCGCGGATATCGAGCACCACGGCCTGCTCGGTGTCGGTTTCCACGCTGATATAGCCGGGCATCCCGTCGATCAGCACCGGCTCGTAGCGTGGAGCGAAACCCTGCTGCTCCGGCTTGCGGGCGAGGCCGGCGAAGAAGCGGCCGATCTTGTCGCGCCCGAAGATCGGGTTGAGCACCGAGCTCGCCTTGCCGCCGCCGTCGCCATGCAACACCGCATCCTGTGCGAGCAGCCCCTTCAGGGCTGTGGGATCGGTGCTGTGGGCCGCTTCGAAGAAGGCGATGGCGTAGCGGCGGGCCTCGTCAGGCGAGAGCGGGTGGCGGGGGGCATCCTGCCGCGCATGCCGGCGCGCCCGCGAGACGAGCTGCCGGCACGCCGCCTCGCTGCGCCCCAGCGTGTCGGCGATGTCGGAGAACGGCACGTCGAACACGTCGTGCAGCAGGAAGGCGGCGCGTTCGAGCGGCGACAATCGCTCCAGGGCGAGCTGCAGCACATAGGGAATGTCGAGATTGTCCTCGTCGCGGGAAAGGCCGCCGATCTCCTCGATCAGCGGTTCCGGCAACCAGGCTCCGACATAGGTCTCACGCTTGCGCCGTGCCGATTTCATCAGGTCGAGGCAAAGCCGCGTCACCACGCGCCCGAGCCAGGCGCGCGGGTTCGCCAGCGCTTCGGGCGCGGATTCGTGCCAGCGCAGCCAGGCATCTTGCACCACATCCTCGGCGTCGCTGAGCGAGCCGAGCATGCGGTAGGCGAGGCGCGTCAGATAGGGCCGGTGAAGCTCGAAGCCGGCGGCGGTGGCGTCCGTCATGAAATCCCGTGTATACGGATTCCTAGGCTGCCGCAGCCTTCGGCGCCCTGTCATTGGGATGGTGCAAACGGAAGCCGATCGCGATCCGATTCCAGACATTGATCGCGCCGATCAGCAGGGTGAGTTTCACCATTTCCTCCCCGCTGAAATGGCGCAAGGCTTCTTCATAATCGGCATCCGGCGCATGGGTCTGCGACACCAGCGTCAGCGCCTCGGTCCAGGTCAGGGCGGCGCGCTCGCGTGGCGTATAGAGCGCGGATTCATGCCAGGCGCTCAGCAGGTAGAGCCGGGCCTCGCTCTCGCCGGCCTTGCGAGCGTCGGCGGAGTGCATGTGCAGGCAATAGGCGCAGCCGTTGATCTGCGAGGCCCGCATTTTCACGAGCTCGATCAGGCTGTGCTCGAGGCCGGAATTCGCGACCGCCTCCTCGAGCGCCATCATCGGCTTCAATGCATCGGGGGCGGTCGTATAGGGGTTGAGGCGTTTGTTCATGGCGGTTCTCGCTGGCATCGGACCGGAAAGTGGAGTCCACTTTTCGAAGAAATCCGATGAGATGACAGAGATAGCGGTTGCCGGCCCGCAGGTTCTGCCTGTGGCCCGGCCCGGTCAAGGCGTGAGCGTCAGGCGGCGGCCTTCGCCGGCTTGTCGGCCGGATGGCGCGTACGGAAGCCGGCATTGATCCGGTTCCAGCTGTTGATCGCGCCGATGGCGAGCGACAGGTCGACGCATTCCTTCTCGCTGAAATGCGCGCGCAATTCCGCGAAGGCCTCGTCGCTCGGCGCACCTTGCGAGAGCCGGGTCAGCACCTCCGTCCACGCCAGCGCCGCGCGCTCGCGTGGGGTGTAGAGTTCCGATTCGTGCCAGGCGTCGAGCAGATAGAGCCGGGCCTCGGTCTCGCCGGCCTTGCGCGCATCGGCGGCGTGCATGTGCAGGCAATAGGCRCAGSCGTTGATCTGCGAKGCSCGCATCTTCACCAGYTCGAGCAGGCTGTGCTCCAGCCCGCATTCATTGATGTAGGTCTGCGTCTTCAGCAGCGCGTCGATCGCGCCGGGCGCGGCCTGAAAGGCGTTGAGGCGTTGGCTCATRGTTCGTCTCCATCAGTTGATGAAGACAGGACGAGGCAGCCTGCGCCGCTGTGACATGCTCCTCAGGAATTTTTCAACGCGGCGCGAATCTTCTCGGCATGGGCGGCGAGGATCTCCGGTTTTTCCATCGCGCCGGTATGGGGCCTGAGCGCCACGCCCTCGAAGCGCGGCATGACATGGACATGCAGGTGGAACACGACCTGGCCGCCGGCCGACTCGTTGAACTGCTGGATGGTGAGCCCGTCGGCGTCGAAGGCGGCCTTCACGGCATGCGAGAGCTTCTGCGTCGTCAGCGCGACGGCCTTCAGCGCCTCGGGCGGGGCGTCGAAGATGTTGCGGCAGGGGGCTTTCGGGAGCACCAGCACATGCCCGTCGGCGCGCGGCATGATGTCCATGATCGCGAGCGTCTCGGCGTCCTCGTAGACGGTCTGGGAGGGCAGTTCGCCGCGCAGGATCTTGGCGAAGACATTGGACGGGTCATAGGCGCTCATGGCGGGTCCGGCTGGTTCGACGAAGGTGTCGCAACCTGTGGCCCGGCCGCCGGGGCGTCAAGGCCGGGGGGCCGCCGGCGCCCCTGCGTCAGCCGCCGAGCGGCAGTGTCTCCGTGATCTGCGAGTCGAGCACGAGATCGTCGTCGGCGCCGAGCAGCCAGAGCTCGCGCAGGGTGAATCGCAGCAGCGCCACGTCCCGCCAGCGTTCGATGAGAGCGGCGAGGGCGGCCGTCTCCGCCGCATCGAGATCCTCGGTCAGATTGTAGAGSCCGACGAGCCAGAGATCGCCCGGAGGCCGTCCGAACGCCGCCTGGACCTTGTGCAGCATGTTCGCCCCGTCCTGCTTCTGCGGATAGACGGGAAGATAGAGGCGCCCGCGATTGACGTTTCCGGAGAACAACCCGCGCAGTTCGACCGCGAAAGGACCGATCCCGGCCAGTGCCCGGCGGGTTTCAGGCGCGATGACGAGCGGCTCTCCCACGCCGAGCGAACCGCAGATGGTCGCGTGCAGCTTGTCGCGTCGCCTTGGAAGCAGGTCCCAGGCGATCTTGCCGGCGAAAGGCGCCGCTTTCAGCGCGCTTTCCAGTTCGCGGAAGGCCGGCGAGGCTTGCAGGGTCGCGTCGTCGACCGGTAGCACCAGCGAGAACACGCGCGGATGCCGGCCCATCTCGTAGAACTTGCCGTCCTGGCGGGGAATGACGCGCGGATGGTCCGGCGCCACCAGCGGCAGATGCGCCAGTCGGTAGCTCTCGTCGAGCGTCAGGGGTTGCGAGAAATCGCTCAGGCTGCGGCGATAGCCGAGCTCGCCGTCCGTGCAGAACAGCAGCGGGCTCGCAGGCTCGACGGGGCCGTCAGTCATTGTCGCCCTCTGTCTTCCGAAACGGTCCGTCCGCCTCCAGCGCCGCCTGCGCGGCTGCGATCTCCGCGCGTTCCTGCGCCAGATAGTTCGCGACCGGCCGGCGCAGGCCGGGATCGGCGATGTGATGCAGCGAGCGGGTGATGACCGGCCGGTAGCCGCGGGCCAGCTTATGCTCGCCCTGCGCCCCGGCCTCGACCCGGGCGAGCCCATGCGCGATCGCGTAGTCGATGGCCTGATGGTAGCAGACCTCGAAATGCAGGAAGGGATGATCCTCGATGCAGCCCCAGTTGCGGCCGTAGAGCGTGTTGGCGCCACGGAAATTGATCGCGCCGGCGATGTAGCGCCCGGCCCGCTTCGCCATGATCAGCACGATCCGCTCGCCCATCGCCGCGCCGACCCGCGAGAAGAACTCCCGGTTGAGATAGGGCCGGCCCCATTTGCGCGAGCCGGTGTCCTCATAGAAGCCGTGGAAATCGTCCCAGACGGCTTCCGTCAGGTCGGAGCCCGACAGAGTCTCGATGGTGATGCCGGCCGAAACCGCCTCGCGCCGCTCGCGCTTCAGCGCCTTGCGCTTGCGCGAGGCCAGCGTGGCGAGGAAGTCGTCATAGCCCGCGAAGCCGCCATTTTGCCAGTGGAACTGCAGATCGTTGCGCTCGAGATAGCCGGCCTGCTTCAGCGCCGCGACATCGGGCTCCTGCGCGAAGGTGACATGGACGGAGGAGGCCTGCGTCTGCCCGCGCAGCGCCTCCAGCCCGGCGATCAAGGCTGCGCGCGCTTCCTCGGCGCGCGGCGTATCGGCGACGAGCAGGCGCGGGCCGGTCGCGGGCGTGAAGGGCGCGGCGACCTGGAGCTTGGGGTAGTAGCGCCCTCCGGCGCGCTCATAGGCATCGGCCCAGCCATGATCGAAGACATATTCGCCCTGGCTGTGGCTCTTCAGGAAGCTTGGGCTCGCGGCGAGGATCTGCCCGCTCTCGTCCTCGACGACCAGATAGGCCGGCGACCAGCCCGAGCGGCCGCCGATGCAGCGACTCTCTTCCAGCGCGCTCAGGAATTCATGGCTGACGAAGGGGTTGTCGCGGTCGATGCCGGTTTCCGCGGATGGGGAGCAGGGCGCCGCGAGGGCGTCCTGCAAGGCATGGGGATTCGCACAGGCGTTCCACGCGCCGGCGGGTACGGCCTTGAGCGAGGTCGCAACGCGGACGCTGAGACTGTCGCCCGGGCCGTCGCTCAAGGGCGAAAGCCCTCGAACACCATCTGGTCGGCGAAATCGGCCGCCCGCTGCCGTTCCTCCGGGGTGCGCACCGTCCAGCTCATCAGCGGCATCCCGATGACGTTGCGGCAGAGATAGGGCGCGGCGCTTTCGAGGTCCGTGACCTTCCAGGACAGGAAGTCCGGCCGGCTTTCGGTGAAGTGGAGGAGATTGGCGAGCGCATGCTTTCGTTCGGGCGAGAGCTTGTCGTAGTCGCCGTAATCATAGGCATTCATCGCGACGATTCCGCGGGGGATCTGCGGCGCAAGCGTGCGCAAGGCGGTCACGATCTCGGGATCGAAGGATTTGATCACGATCGGCTGGCCCGCATGGCCGGCCAGCACCTCCACCGTGCGCCGGGTCAGGGCGAGATTGCCGTCGAAGCGGCTCTTGATCTCGATGACGAGAGGAACGCGCCCGCCGATCAGGTCGAGGAAGGCGGAGAGCGTCAGGATCGGGTCGCTCGAACCCTTGAGCGTGATCTTGCCGAGTTCGGCCGCCGTCTTCGCCACGACCGTCCCGGTCTCGCCCGTCAACCGGTCGAGCACGAAGTCGTGGAACACCACCGCCTCGCCGTCGGCGGTGAGCTGCACGTCGCATTCGATGCCGAAGCCGCCAGCGATGGCCGCCTTCGCCGCCGAGGGGCTGTTCTCGATCACGCCGGCGGTAAGATCATGCAGGCCGCGATGGGCGATCGGCTTCGCCACCAGCCAGCCGAGATCGGGCCGGCTGGCGTCCTTTGCGAGGCCGGCGCTCATCAGGCGATCTCGAACATGGCTTCGACTTCGACCGCGGCCCCGGCCGGCAATTCGGCGACGCCGACCGTCGAGCGGGCATGACGGCCCTTGTCGCCGAGAACCTCGACCATCAGGTCGGACGCGCCGTTCATGATCGCCGGCAGGGCGGAGAAATGCGGGGCGGCGTTGATGAAGCCGCCGAGGCGGACGCAGCGCACGATCCGGCCGAGATCGCCGTCGAGCGCGGCTTTCGCCTGGGCGAGCACGTTGATGGCGCAGAGCCGTGCCGCTTCCAACCCCGCCTCGTTGAAGATCTCGGCGCCGAGCTTGCCCTTGTGCTTGTCGGAGAGCTTGCCGTCGAGGCCRAAGCAGAGCTGGCCGGAGATGACCAGCAGCTTCCCCGTGATGACGTAGGGCACGTAATTGGCGATCGGCGCGGCCGGTGTCGGAAGGGTGATGCCGAGTTCGGCGAGCTTGGTATCGACGACGTTCATGGTCTTGGCTCCGTCTGGCTGCGCGAACGAGGGCAGGGGCCTTTCATGGCCGATGGCCGGACGGCTCGCAAGCGCTGCGGCATGCCGCGCGGGCAGGGCTGCCACGGCACGAAAGCCGAGGCGTTTCGCCTTGTTTGCGCCATTGCCGCAATGCACCTAGATTTCGCTGACAGGAAGCGGACAAGCGACATCATGAGCGGAAGTCTATTCGGCCTTGCGGGGCGGGTTTGCGTGGCGGCGCTGCTGCTGGCGGGCGGGGCGCAGGCCCAGAGCGCCTCGCAGGACAAGGCCGCGCCGAAGGGCAATGCGGCCGACAGAGTGGTGCTGGCGCCGCATCGCGCCGTCTACGACCTCGTTCTCGACGGCGCCAAGCCGTCCGGCAACATCGAGGCGGCGAAGGGGCGGATCGCCTTCGAGTTCACCGGCGACGCCTGTGAGGGCTACGCACTTTCGTTCCGGCAGGTGACGCAGCTCGGCACCGAGGCCGGCCCGCGCGTCGTCGATGCCCGCACCACCAGCTTCGAGGCCGGCGACGGCGCGAGCTACCGTTTCAAGACGGAAAGCTCATCAGGCGGCGCCCAGCCCGAAACGGTCGACGGCACGGCCGAGAAGGCCGGCGGCGGCTATGAGGTCAAGCTGCGCCAGCCCAAGGCCGAGGCCTATCGCGAGCCAAACGACGCCCTTTTCCCCAATGCGCAGATGAAGGCGGTGATCCAGGCCGCGCGCGCCGGCAAGACCACGCTGAACGTGCGGCTCTATGACGGCGCCAACAGCGGCAAGGAGGTCTACGACACGCTCTCGATCATCGGGAAGCGCATTGAGGCCGCGCCGTCCGAGAAGCCGTTGCAGCGTCCGGAATTCGAGAAGATCGCCCGCTGGCCGGTTTCGATCTCCTACTACAAGGTCGGCGCGGGCGAATCGACGCCGTCCTACACCATCTCCTTCGAGCTCTACGAGAACGGCGTCACCGGCGCGATCCATCTCGACTATGGCAGCTTCGCCCTGCGCGGCACCCTCAGCCGTCTGGACCTTCTTCCTCAGGAGCCTTGCGCGAAATAGCCGGTTCGCTTGACGGGCGCTGTGGCAGCCTGAGGTTCAGGCCCCGGCCGATCGAAGCATCGCCGAAGCGAGCGCGCAGCTTGTCGAGCGCGCCCTCCATGGCCTTCAGCCGCGGCGTGGCGGTGTCGGCGAGATCGCCGTGATCGGCCTCGGCCGGCGGGCTGAAATCGCTCGTGCCGATGCCGATCAGCCGATAGCGCGGGCCGGTGCATTCCCGCTTCAGCAGGTCGCGCCCGGCGGCGAAAAGCCTGGCGGCGAGCTGGGTCGGCTCCGGCAGCCGGGTCGCGCGGGTGATGCTGTGGAAGCTTGCTGTCTTGAGCTTCAGGGTGATGGTCCGCCCCGCAAGCTCCTGATCCTTCAGCCGTTTCGACGTCTTTTCGCAGAGCCGCCACAGGATCGGCTCCAGCTCCTCGAAGCCTGAGAGATCGACATCCAGGGTCGTCTCGCTGGAGACGCTCTTGGTCTCGCGCTCGGGCGTGACCTTGCGCGGGTCGATGCCGTTGGCGAGCTTCTTCAGCCGCGGCCCGTCCTTGCCGGCGAGACGGAAGAGCTTCTCGTCTTGAGCCTCGCGCAGGTCGCCGATCAGCTTGAAGCCCCCCTCCGCGAGCTTGGCGACGCTCGCCGGCCCCATGCCGGGAATGAGTCCGACCGGCTTGTCGGCGAGGAAGGCGACGGCCTCGGCCCGCCCGATGATCGAGAAGCCGCGCGGCTTGTCGAGGTCGGAGGCGACCTTGGCCAGGAACTTCGCATAGGACAGCCCGACCGAGATGGTGATGCCGAGCGTGTCCTCGACGCGCCGGGCAAAGCGCGCCAGCGTCTCGGCGGCGCTGGCATGGTGCAGCCGCTCGGTGCCGGAGAGGTCGAGGAAGGCCTCGTCGATCGAGAGCGGCTCGACCAGCGGCGTGAGCTCCCGCATCATCTGCCGGACCTCGCGGCCGACCGAAACGTATTTCGCCATGTTCGGCTTGACGACGACGGCGTCCGGGCAGGCCTCCAGCGCCTTGAACATCGGCATGGCCGAGCGCACCCCATAGGTGCGGGCTCGGCGTGGCGGATCAGCCGTGGCGAGCCGCAGGTCGGGCAACGCCGCAGCGGGCCCGCGGCCTCGTGGTCGTTCAGGCAATCGCGGCACAGGCTGCGCACGCGCAAAACCCCGCTCGTTCAGGCGAATTCGCCGGGGCCGGGCGCGTCCCCGGCGAGCCGGCGGCGTGCCTCGGCCACGATTTCCGGATTCAGCCTTAAATTTTCGGCAAATTCGAGCAGGAGCGAATCGCTCGATCCGATATGATCGAGCACGGCGGCAAGGAAGCCGGGTTCACCGGCGGCAGCGCGCAAATTCGCGGGATCAAGCCCGGTCGTGGCCAGGAAAGGCCCGATTCGCTCGGGTTCGGCGGCGAGGAAGCCCAGCGCCTGGACCGCCAGCGCCTCGGCGTCGGGAAAGCTTTGTCGCGGTGCCATCGGCCTCGTGTCGCATATTCGATTTGCGTTTCGTCAACTGCTGTCATGCTAGCACATTTAGCGAACGAAGCCGCCAGGCCGAAGCTCCGACGCAAGTCGGATTTTGGCGGCGCAGCACGAAGGGCGGCCGAATGAAGACGGTTCTGATCGTCGAGGACAACGAGCTCAACATGAAGCTCTTCAACGACCTGCTCGAGGCGCATGGCTACGCCACGCTCAAGACCTCGGACGGAATCGAGGCCATCGAGCTGGCCCGTACCCATCGGCCGGACCTGATCCTGATGGACATCCAACTCCCGGAGGTTTCGGGGCTCGAGGTCACGAAATGGATCAAGGAGGATGACGACCTCAAGGCCATCCCCGTCATCGCCGTCACCGCCTTTGCGATGAAGGGCGACGAGGAGCGCATCCGCGAAGGCGGCTGCGAGGCCTATCTGTCGAAGCCCATCTCGGTAGCGAAATTCCTGGAGACCGTCCGCGCCTATGCCGGCGCAGCCTGAGTCGAAAGCCCTTCCATGTCCGCTCGCGTCCTCATCGTCGACGACGTTCCCGCCAATCTGAAGCTGCTGGAAGCGAAGCTTTCTGCTGAGTATTTCGACGTGCTCACGGCGACGAGCGGCCCTGACGCGCTGGCGATCTGCGAGCGGGGCGAGCCCGACATCGTGCTGCTCGACGTGATGATGCCGGGCATGAACGGCTTCGAGGTCTGCCGCCGCCTGAAGAGCACGCCGGTGACGGCGCATATCCCGGTGGTGATCGTCACGGCGCTCGACCAGCCGCGCGACCGTCTGCAGGGTCTCGATGCCGGGGCCGATGATTTCCTCACCAAGCCGCTCGACGATGTCGCGCTCTTCGCGCGGGTGCGCAGCCTTTCTCGGCTGAAATCCATGACCGACGAGCTGCGCAACCGCGCCGCCGCCTCGCGCCGCCTCGGCATCGCCGATCCTCTAGTGGCGGCCGCCGCCGAAATCGGCCTCAACGGGCGGGTGCTGCTGGTCGAGGACCGCGTCTCGGTCGCCGAGCGCCTGCAGAGCGCGCTTTCGGCCTTCCATCTCGTCGAGGTCGAGCCCGATTCCCAGCGGGCGGCTGTGCGGGCGGCGGAAGAAGATGTCGACGCGGTCCTGATCAGCCTCGACCTGCAGGGGCAGGACGGCTTGCGCCTGTGCAGCCAGCTCCGCTCGCTCGACCGCACCCGTGACATCTCGGTGCTGCTGATGGGGGAGGCTGAGGATCGGGGCCGCATCCTGCGCGGGCTCGACATCGGCGCGCATGATTTCCTGATCCGCCCGATCGACCGCAACGAGCTGCTCGCCCGCGTGCGCACGCAGGTGCGCCGCAAGCGTTTCACCGACCGGCTGCGCGACAGCCTGCAATCCTCCATGGAAATGGCGGTGMTGGAYCAGCTCACCGGGCTGCATAATCGCCGCTTCATGGACACGCGCCTCGCCGCGATGTTCGACGAATCCGCGCTGAGGGCCCGCGCCCTGTCGGTGATGGTGCTCGATGTCGACCACTTCAAGGTGGTCAACGACAGCTGGGGGCACGATGCCGGCGACGAGGTGCTGAAGGAATTTGCCGACCGGGTGCGCGCCTGCACGCGCGGCATCGATCTCGTCGCGCGCATGGGCGGCGAGGAGGTGGTGGTGGTTCTGCCGGAAACCGGCCCCAAGGCGGCCTATGCCGTGGCGGAGCGCATTCGCGAGCGCGTCGAGAACACGCCCTTCGCCATTTACAACAACAGTCGCGAGATCCCGGTCACGGTCTCGATCGGCGTGGCGAGCCGCAAGGCCGGCGACGCCTCCTCCGCCGATATCGTGAAGCGCGCGGACGACGCGCTCTATCGGGCCAAGGCCAGTGGCCGCAACCGCGTGATTGCCGCCAACGCCGCTTGAGGGCGTTTCCGCATCCAGCGGATGAAGTCTTTCCGCTAAGCCGCTGCGCCGATTCGTGAAACGTGACCTTGAGTCAGTGCGCGCAGCCTCAAGCTTAAGCTTAGCAGGTAAGGTTAAAAATCGATGAACAATGGCGAATCAGTCGTATTCGATTGATTCGTTTCAGTCAGATTGTAAGTGTTTCCGCAACGCAGCGGCATCGCTGCTCGGCAATGCCCCTCGGAGACTCAGGTCCGCCGCATCTCCTGGGAAACCGAAGGGCTCGGCCGGTCGGCAGCGGAATTCTGGCCTCCTCAGAACCGTCGCCGACCGGCCACCTCATCTCCGGTAGCGGTGGCAGCGGATAAAGCCGCAAGCCCATGCTTCGCCGCTTTCAGCGCGACGGGATGCAGATAGCCTATCCCGGAAAATAGTGCTGGAAGAGCGCAGGCAGCCAATAGCCGGCGGCAGCGAAGCTTCCAAGCAGGCCGATCAATCCAAGCGCCGCTGCGATTCTCTTGCTGAGAAAGCGCGACGAGTCGATCTCGACGAGCAGCTTCAACAAGTGTCGCGCGAGACCGCTCGTCYTGTGATGCGCCTTCCCATCCTCTTGATTCGCCAAAGAAAGCACTCCGTGATCGGTGCCGGTAAAACTCTAGCGGCGCGTGCCAAGCCGAAACAGCGCTGCTCCAGCAAATAGCGTGTCGAGCAGCCGATTAACAGGCTTGCCTGCGAAAGCGTTGCGAGTGGCCGCGTCTTGCGCGGCGCCGGCGCGCTGCAGGCTGGCACCAAGCGGCAAGCGTGGCGGCGGCGGAGCCGCCGACGCATCGGCATCGAACGATAGCCCTAAATTCGCCATGCGCTCGACGATGCTGGTGGCCATGAGGCTCCTTGCTGCATCAACTCTCGTCCTCGCTCTGGGTGCTTGCGCGAGCACGCCCGAGCCCATCGTCGAGGATCGCTCTCGCTGCGATGCCTACGGCTTCCAGCGCGGGACGGACGCCTTCGCGAACTGCGTCATGACGGCCGATCGGGATCGCCAGAAGCGGAGCGAGCGACAGTTCGACCGTGGTGGCTATCCCACGTCCCAGGAAGAATAGCCGGGCATTCCATCCCGTGGCGGAGGATGCGGTCGCCGGTGCCGGCTTCACGCGGTTCCGGAGCGGTCGCCGCGGCCTGGCGGATTGTTTTGCGAAGCTCGGGCCACCCGAAAAGCAAAAGCCGCCCTGGCGGGCGGCTTTGCAAAAAGCATCCAGATCCGAAGGCGGGTGCCTTACTTGATCTTGGTTTCCTTGAACTCGACGTGCTTGCGCGCGACCGGGTCGTACTTCTTCTTCGACATCTTCTCGGTCATCGTGCGCGAGTTCTTCTTCGTCACGTAGAAGAAACCGGTGTCGGCGGTCGAAAGCAGCTTGATCTTGATCGTCACGGCCTTGGCCATGGGCTTATCCTCGAACCATGCGGGCCGCGGATGGCCCTCAGAAAAGAAAATGGCCGGGCAGACCCGGCAAACCGTCAGCGCGGGAGATGCCGCAAAGGGCCGGCGAAGTCAAGGAAGAATAGCGCGGAGCGACGTGCGCCTCATCCGAGCGCGAGACCTCTTCGCGCTTCAAAGCTCCTCGCGCACGAAGCTGCCGCGCTTCTCCCARTAGAACGGCACGGGCAGATAGGGTGCGAATCCCGCTGCGATCCGCGCTTCGACCTCCTGGATGATGACCTTGGTGATGCTCGGCAGGTCGAGCGCCTTGGCCTCGTCGAAATCGACCCAGACCAGGTCGGTCAATTCCGAATCGGGTCCCGTCACCCCGTCGATCTTCTTGGCCAGGGCCGAAGCGTCGATGGTAAAGAATCGCGTGTCGAAGCGCTTCGGCCGGCGCGGCGGTGTGATCGCGCGGGCGACGAAGGTGATGGCGGAGAGATCCGGGAACACGCCATGGCCGGCGAACTCGCTCCAGCTCCCCTCGGGCGCCAATTCGGGCACGCCGAATTCGTCCGAGCCGAAGAGCAGGCCGGTTTCCTCGAACGTCTCCCGGACCGCCGCCAGCGCCAGCGCGCGCGCCTTGCTCGCGCTCGGCCGCACAGCGCGCTTGAGCAGCCGGTCCTCGCAGATCTGCGACAATGCGCCCGTCGCCACCATGCGCCGGTCGCCGTCGTCGAGGCGGCCGCCGGGGAAGACATATTTGCCCGGCATGAATTTGTGGCTCTCATGGCGCTTGCCCATCAGCACCTTGGGCCGGGCACCGTTGCGATCGATGATCAGCATCGTCGCGGCGTCCTTGGGGCGCAGGTTGATGGTGCCGCGCGCGCGCTCGGCCTGGGTCAGGGTGACGGTATGGTCGGTCATGGATTGCGTCCGCGGGAAGGCAGGGGCTGGCGCTCGGGCTGATCGGCTTCGCCGCCGAAACCATGCATCCGCAAGGCCCATTGCAGGCCGATGACGCCTCCCTTCACTGGTTGCATCAGGGCCAGGCAGAGGATGATCGTCAGAGTGGGCCACAGCGCCATGTGCCACCACATCGGCCAGTCGCCGTATTTCTCGGCGAGCAGCAACCCGCCGACCACGACATGGCCGACGATGGTGATAACGATATAGGGCGGCAGGTCGTCGGCGCGCTGGTGGTAAAGGTCCTCGCCGCAAGCCTCGCAGCGGTCGACSGGCTTCAGGAAGGCGCGGAACAGCCGGCCCTCGCCGCAATGCGGGCAGCGGCCCTTGACGCCGCGCGTGATCGCCCCGCGCCAGTCGCGCAGGCCGGCATCGCCGGCAGGACCGTGAAACTGAACGCTCATCGGCGCCTCTTGCCCGGCCCGCTCTTGCCCGGCCTGGTCTTGCCTGTCCGGCCGAAGGAGGCGGCGGGTCGGCTCGTTCCATATGGCGTGCCGCCACTTCGCTTGCCAGCGCGTCCGGTCGCCACGGTGCGGCCGGCCGAGAGCAGCTCGAAGCGCAGCGCGCCTGCGACCGGCGCCGCCTCGACGAGCTTGACATGGACCTTGTCGCCGAGCCGCCAACTCTCGCCGGTGCGCTCGCCGATCAGCGCATGGGCCGCCTCGTCATAGCGATAGTAGTCGCCGCCCAGCGTCGAGGCCGGGACGAAGCCGTCGGCACCGGTGCCGTCGAGCTTCACGAAGAGCCCGGCGCGGTTCACCCCGCCGATGCGCCCGTCGAAGCTCGCGCCGATCTGGTCGGCGAGGAAATGCGCGATCAGCCGGTCGGTGGTCTCGCGCTCGGCCGCCATGGCGCGCCGCTCCGCCGCGGAGATGCGGGTCGCGACCTCGCGCAATTCGGCGAGCGTCACGCTTTTCGGCAGCCCGTCCTCGCCCAGCTTCAGCGCCGTGATCAGGGCGCGATGCACGATCAGGTCGGCATAGCGCCGGATCGGCGAGGTGAAATGGGCGTAGCGGCGCAGATTGAGGCCGAAATGCCCGTAATTCTCCGCGACATATTCGGCCTGCGCCTGGGTCCGCAGCACCACCTCGTTGATCAGCGTCTCGTTTTCCGAGCCCTTGATCATCCCGAGGATGCGGTTGAACAGCACGGGCCTCAGCGCCCCGTCCTTCGGCAGCTTGATGCCGATCGAGGCCAGGACCTCGCCGAGCGCGCGCATCTTCTCGAGCGAGGGCTCGTCATGGCAGCGATAGATCAGCAGGCTCCCGGCCTTCTCCAGCGTCTCGGCGGCCGCGACATTGGCGAGGATCATGAACTCCTCGATCAATCGATGCGCCGCCAGCCGCTCCGGCACGATCACGCGCTCGACCGCGCCGTCGGGCTTCAGGACCAGCTTGCGCTCGGGCAGGTCGAGTTCGAGCGGCTGGCGCTGGTCGCGGGCACGCGCCGCGATGCCATAGGCCGCCCAGAGCGGCATCAGCACGCTCTCGCGGATTGGGCCGGTCTTCTCGTCCGGCGTGCCGTCGATGGCGGCCTGCGCCTGCTGGTAGGAAAGCTTCGCCGCCGAGCGCATCAATACGCGATGGAAGGAATGGCTCTTCTTCGAGCCGTCCGCCTTCAGGACGAGCCTGACGGCCAGCGCCGGCCGGTCCTCGTTTTCACGCAAGGAGCACAGGTCGTTGGAGATCCGTTCCGGCAGCATCGGCACGACGCGGTCGGGGAAATAGACCGAGTTGCCGCGTTCCAGCGCCTCGCGGTCGAGCGCCGAGCCGGGCCGCACATAGGCCGCGACATCGGCGATGGCGACGGTGACGACGAAGCCGCCGGGATTGTCGGGGCTCTCGTCCGGCGCGGCGTGGACCGCGTCGTCATGGTCCTTGGCGTCGGCCGGGTCGATGGTGACGAGCGGCAGCTCGCGCCAATCCTCGCGGCCCTTCAGGCTCGCGAGCGGCGCCTCGGCGGCTTCCTTGAGGGCCGCCGGCGGGAATTCATGCGGGATGCCGTGGGCATGGATCGCGATCAGGCTGACGGCGCGCTCGGATTTGAGCGAGCCCAGCCGCTCGCGCACCTGCGCCTCCGGCGGTCCGAAACGGCTCTCGCGGCGGAGCGAAACCGAGACGAGATCGCCGTCCTCGGCCTCTCCGGTGCGTCCCTTTGGGATGATCGCCTCGCGCCCTTGCGCCTTCTTGTCGATCGGGACGAGCCGGCCGGAACCGTCGGGCAGGCCCCGGAAGATGCCGAGCACGGCGGCCTTCGCCTTGCCCATCACTTTCAGCACATGGCCGGAATAGGCGAAGCCATCGACGCCGCGCAGCCGCGTCAGCTTGAGCAGGACCTGATCGCCGACGCCGGGGGCAGGGCGTGCATCCTTCGGCTTGCGCCGGCCCTCATGCCGGTTCTCGATCAGGATTCGCGGCGGCGCGCCGTCATCGGCCTCGTTCCATTCGAGCGGCTGCGCCACGAGATCGCCGTCGCGATCCCGGGACTTCACCTCGCAGAGCAGGACCGGGGGCAGGGCGCCGCGCGGATGCACCGGGCGCTCCTTGCCGTCGCCGCCGATCTCGCCTTCCTGTTCCATCTCCCGCAGCAGGCGCTTGAGCCAGATCTTGCCGCCCTGGTCGAGGCCGAAGGCACGCGCGATCTCACGCCGCCCGACCTCGCGGCCGGCGGAACGCTCCTCCTCGATGAAGTCGAGGATCGCCTCGCGGCTCGGTTCAGGCACGTTCACGGGGCGCCGCTCGTCAGGATGGGAAGGATATGAACCACACCCGACTGTCTGCCACGGCCGGCGAGCAAGTGCCAGCATTCGCGAGACGAAAAGAAGAAGGGCCGCCCTTTCGGACAGCCCTTCCATTGTCGAACCGCGATCCAGCGAACCGGATCAAAGGTGCGAAAACTCACGCGGAACACGAACCCCAGCAAGAAGAGGTCCAGGTCCACCCGCCTTGCACCAGCGGCTGATGACAATGAGACACTGGATCACCTCCTTTCAGTTGTTACCGACCAGAAGAGGCT
>NZ_JBFRDQ010000072.1:0-18636 GCF_052113865.1 Allobosea sp. TAB14
GCGCCACTCCACAGGAAGGGCAAACAAGTGCTGCGAAAGGCGGTCCCAAACGGCGTCCGACCAAACGCGCTCGAAACTCAGCCTCTCGGGATCGAAGGTCATGCCTTCTATGCTTTCCCGCGGCGCCGATCGCAGAGCCTTGGTGGCAGCCTCATCGATGACACCATCCTTGACCACGACGCCATAGGCTCCGGCGCCGCTTTCGGTGACCTTGCCCCCGAGAACGTCCTTCAAAACCTCATGCTCGGGACGTTCGAAAGGATCACCCCAGCCACCTGCGCCTGCCGCCGAAATCGTCAGAACGTCTCCGGGGCCGCAGCGAACCACGTCGGTGTTCCCCAAATCTTCCGGGTTCGTGTTGCCATTGACGCGAAGGAAGCCGCAGGTCGAGCCTGGCAGCCCGCCCTCGAGGCCCCAGCAGGAAAAGCGAACACGGTCCCGGTTTCGGGCGGTCACGACCGAGTTCGGCGTGAACATCTGAAACGTCATCTGAGCCGCGAGGCCGCCACGGTAGCGACCCGGACCGCCGGAATCCGGCACGAGCTCATAGCTCCTGACGCGTATCGGCACCTCCGCCTCGGTGATCTCGACGGGCGTGTTCTTCAGGAAGGAATTCGAACCATCCTGCCCATCCTCGAACGAACTTCCGCCTCCCCCACCTGTGATCGGGTTGATCGAGGCCATGGCCAGCCGACCCGTACGACTGTCAGTGGTGCGCACGTTCAGAATACCGCCGCCGCCCGCCGGGCCGGCGGGCAGGCGATCAGGCATCGCACGCGAGAAGGCACCGATGACCATCCCTTGGATGCGGGCGCAGGTCAGGCTGCGCATGCCCGTGGCCGCCGGGTAGACCGGATTGACGACCGAGCCCACCGGCAGGATGCACTGAACCGGGCGCAGAAGCCCCATGTTGAGCGCAACCGTTCGATCGAGCGAATAGACGACGTAGTTGTAGCCCACGAGCGGCAGGATATGGCGCGGCAGACCGCCCGTCGGCATGTTCAGCGCCGATTGGAGCTGCGGGTCGCTGCCCGTGAAGTCGAAGATCGCTTCGTCACCCCGAACCTTGACCGACAGCTTCAACCGGCATGGAACGCCGCCGGGGCTATCCTCGTCGATGTAATCGCTGAACTCGTAATCGCCGTCCTGCATCGAGGCGAATAGCTGGCGGGCCTGCCTCTCGGCCAGATCGAGCACGCCATAGGTCGCAGCACAGACAGTCTCGACGCCGAAGCGGGCGATCGCATCGCGGACCTTGCGTTCACCGGTCTTCAGCGAGGCGATCTGGGCCTTCAGGTCGCCCCAGTTCTGATCGGGCATGCGGACGTTGCGCAACATGATGCGCAGCACGCTCTCGTTCATCACCCCGGCTTCGACGAGCTTCATGGGCGGAATTCGAATCCCCTCTTGCTGCACCTCCGTCAGCGCGCGGGACAGAGAAGCCGGCACCGCACCGCCCATATCGGTGTTGTGGATATGGCCCACGGCGAAGCAGACGAGCCGATCTTCATGGAACACCGGCATCCAGAGATGGACGTCGGGAGCGTGGGTGCAGACGTAACCGGAATACGGATCGTTGGTGATGCAGATGTCGCCAGGCTTGTAGTCCGCGATGGCGTCGATCGCGCCCTTATAGTCCAGGCCGATGAACCAGGTCGCGCCCAGGTCTTTCGGGCTGGCGAAGGTTTGCCCACAAGGCGTCGTCAATCCGCTGGTAAAATCTTCCGTCTCCTTGACGAAGGCGGAATGCGCCGTCCGCAGAAGCGTGAATGCCATGCTCTCGGCCGCAGCCTCGAAATGGCTCTTCAGGATCTGCAGCGTGACAGGATCGAGCGCCATCAGATCGCACTCCGCTTCAGGATCAGATTGCCGAAGCCATCGACATGGCCCTCGAAACCGGGTGGGGCCCAGGTCGTCGTGTCGTCTTGCAAAATCACGGCCGGCCCGGCGAAGGACGAGCCCGGCGACATGTCGTTTCGCTCGAAGACTCCGGCCTCGATCGTCGATCCTTGATGAATGACCGGAACCCGCTTCCTGGGCTGCACCTGCTGCAGCTTCAGCCCCTGTTCTGCGAACTCGGGCTTGGGCGTGATCCCTGCGATGACCACACGGAGCGCGACGATCTGCACATCTGCCGCGTCGTCGGAGTGATCGTAGATTTCGGCGTGACGCTTATGAAAAGCCGCGGCAATGGCGGCATGGTCGCCATCGACGATCCACGCCTCCTGCAGGGGCGTCTCGATCTCGTAGGATTGGCCACGGTAGCGCATATCGGCCGTAATCGAGAGCGTGGCCTCGCCGGCATAGCCCTGCCCTTCGAAGAGCCAGGCGCGAGCTTCTTTTGCGAGCTCGTTCATCGCCTGGCGCAAGCCGTCGAACGATCGTGGTCCAACATCGAGAAAGACCACACGCACGAAATCCGAGCGCAGATCGGCAAGGAGGCCTCCAAGGGCGGCCAGCACACCTGGAGTTTGAGGGATGATGACCGACTGCATACCCATGGCATCGGCCAGGAGGCAGCCGAGCATGGGACCAGCGCCACCGAACGCCAGAAGCGCATAGCCGCTCGGCTCCTCGCCGACCTGCGAGAACAGCCGGCTGGTTTCGCGGTACATGTTGGCGACCGCGAGCTGGATGATGGCCTCGGCCGCGCGTTCCGAAGAGCGGTCGAGGCCTCTGGCGATTGGCTCAAGCGCCGCAAGCGCTCGGGATCGGTCGACGTTGACGGCGCCATATCCGAGCTCGCCGGCGCCCAGGACGCCGATGGTCGCGAAGGCATCGGTGATCGTCGCGCGCTCGCCACCACGCCCATAGCAGGCCGGCCCAGGAGTGGATCCCGCGCTTTCGGGCCCGACGCGTAAAACGCCCAAAGCATCGACGGAGGCAATCGAGCCTCCGCCGGCTCCGATCGAGGACACCGATACCGTCGGAAGATAGATCGGATACTCCCCGACGAGTTCGCCTGAGCGGAAGTCGGGCATCCCGTCCTTGAGGAGCGCGACGTCGGCGCTTGTGCCGCCGATGTCGAGGCTCATGACTCTGGAGAAGCCGGCCAGCTTGGCTGTGAAGCCTGCACCGATCACACCGGCAGCCGTGCCGGACAGCAGCATCTCGATGCTGCGCACCTTGCCGGCCGCGGCGGTCATGACGCCACCGTTCGACTTGGTGATCATCGGAGCGGGCACGACCCCCCGCTCGATCAGAGCATCCTCAAGGCGGCCGATGTAATGGGACACCCGAGGCTGCACCGAACCATGGATGCAGGCCGTGATGGTGCGCTCGTATTCCCGGACAATTGGCCAGATGTCGGCGGAGCAGAAAACCGGCAAGTCAGGTCGCAGGCGTTCGATCTCGGCTTTGACCAGCCGTTCATGCGCCGGGTTCTTGTAGCTGTGCAGCAAGGCGATCACGATCGCCTCGGCCCCGCTTGCTTCCAGTCGACCCAGCGCGGTGGCGATCGCAGCCGGCTCCGGAACAACCTCCGCAACGCCATCCGCATTGATGCGCTCCGGCAGCGGAACCACGCGGTCTCTCGGCACCAAGGGAGCCGGTCGGCGCGAGAACAGATCATAAGGATCCGGGATCTTCAGGCGTGCGAGTTCGAGGACGTCGCGGAAGCCTTTGGTAACGACGAGTCCAAGCTTCGCGCCCTTGCCCTGAATGATGCTGTTCACGCCGACTGTGGAGCCATGGGTGAAGTAGCTGACCTGCGAAGGCGCGATGCCGAAGCGCTTCTCGATCTCATCCAGCCCCTGAAGGACCTCAGCCCCTGGAGCGTCCGGGCGCGACAGAACCTTGAGCGTCCGCAGATTCAGGGTCTCCTCGTCGAGCACGCTGAAATCGGTGAAGGTGCCGCCGATGTCGACGCCAATGCGATAGCCCATCCGTCAGCTCCGGCTGGTGGTGGCTGACGGGATCGGAGCGCCAAGACCGGCTTCATCAGCGCAATAGCGGCAAATCTCCTCGTGCGTTGCGAACCAGACGGAGCCCTTTGCTTTCGCCGCCCTGATCACTTCGTCGAGAATGAAAATCCGCGAGCGGTGCCCGATGATGTGCGGGTGCATCGTCAGCTGGAACAGCCCGCCTTCTTCCGCAGCGACGTCGAGCTCCCGCAGGAAGAGGTCGAGCACCATGGGCGGCCCGCTGTGAGGGCGCAGCCCCTTGAAGCGATCCATGCCGAAATAGACGGCGTCGTCCCGGATCCACTCCACCGGCAACTCCACGATCCCGGACGGCTGCCCCTCGTCGAGAAGCTCGTAGGGCTCGTCATCCGCCATCAATGAGGAATCGTAGAGCAACCCCATTTCGCGCACGATCTTCAGCGTCCACGGGCTGAAATCCCATGACGCGGTCCGCATGCCCTTCGGCTCCCGGCCAGTGAGCTTGGTCAAGGTGTCGCGGGCGCGCAGCGCGAGATCGCGCTCGGTGTCGTAGTCGAGCACCGAGTTGAGCTCGTGGATCCAGCTATGGATCGCCACCTCATGTCCGGCATCCGCCACTGAACGGGCTTCCGCGTCATGCAAGAGCGCAGCGACGGCCGGCATGAAGAAGCTGGCCGGGACCGCGTGACGGGCAAGAGTAGCAAGGATACGCGGAATGCCGGAGCGATTGCCGTATTGCCCCTGACTCAGCTTCGAGTAAGAGCGCCCGCCCTCCCGGAGCTCGTTCGTCTCGTGATCGGAATCGAAGGACAGGGCGACCGCGAACTTGGCGCCATTCTTCCAAACGCCAGGCTTGAGCGACCGCCCTGCCCGGACATGGTTCACCACCTGCCGCCAGGTCTCCTCACTCCATGTCCAGGGCTTGGTATCGGGGGGCAGCGTGACGTTCATCGGGTGCACTCAGCGATTGAACTGGAACCCATCCACCACGATGTCTTGGCCCGTGATGAAGCAGGGGTTCGAGGTTGCCAGGAAGGTGACGAGCTCTGCCACGTCATCGGGCTTGCCCATTCGCTTCAGCGCGATACCGGCATCGGCAATCGCGGGGCCGCGGGCTCGGGTCAGTGTGTTGCCGACTTCGGTCTCGATGATGCCGGGGCAGACGGCATTGATAAGGATCTCCGGGCCGAGCTCTTTGGCGAGAGCGCGGGTCATCCCGATGATCCCGGCCTTGGCAGCCGCATAAGCAAACCGGCTGACGGCGGCCGTCACACCACCAGAATGCGCATTCAGCGACGACATCGAGACGATGCGCCCAGCCCCCTGACGCTGCATGATCGGCGCGACAGCCTGGATATAGTTGAAGCAGCTCTTCAGATTGAGAGCGATCGTGTGGTCGAACTCGGCTTCAGTGATCTCGAAGATGCCCTTCGGCATCCCCTTGCCGGCATTGTTCACGAGGACGTCCACGCGGCCCCACTGCGCGACGACCTCCGAAACTATACGGTTCGCCTCTTCCTTGAAAATGACGTCCGACTGAAAAGTCAACGCACGACGACCGAGGGATCTTATCTCGTCAGCGGTGCGCTTTAGCTCATCCGGCAACAGATCAACAAGCACAACATCCAGTCCAGACCGCGCGAGAGACAGCGCGCAAGCGCGCCCGATACCTCGCGCGCCGCCCGTGACAATCGCCACAGGCGCGGCGTTGCTCGAATTCATGGCTCACCCTCTTTCAAGAGTGTTGATTTCCTCTTGATTAAGGGAGAGCCTATCGCCGGCAAATTGGTTCGCCAAGAGAGATTCGGTTCACGTCCATGAACACCGAGGTCAAGTCTGCGGCGCGCGTATTGGACCTGCTGGAATATCTTGCAGGCTGCTCCGAACCCGTGAAGCTCAAGGAGATCGTCGCGGCTCTGGGTTTCCCGAAGAGCAGCGCTCATGCCCTGGCGCAGACCCTGGTCTCACGCGGCTACGCCATTCAGGACGCGACCGAGCGATACGTGCTTGTCCATGCCAGTCGCCATCAATCGGCCTCGCGCGCGCTCGAAGCCCGCCTTCTTTCGGCGGCGCACCCGATCATGGAACAGCTTCGTGACGAGACGGGCGAGACCGTGATGCTGGCGGTTTTAACCGCGAGAGGCGATTGCCGGCGCATAGCCAAATGCGTCAGCCGTCAGGCTGTACGCTACGACATCGAGCTCGACGGCCTCTCCGACTCGTACTGCTCGGCCACTGGCCGGGTCCTGCTGGCTCACTGGGATCCGGCTCTCACCGACGGATATTTTGCGCGGGCGAACCTCATCCCAAGGACACCCAAGACGGTTACCGACCCAGACGCGATCCGGGGAATGTTCGAGACGATCCGTGCGGAAGGCATCGCGGTTAGCGACGAAGAGCACGTCACCGGTTCGACGGGACTTGCCGCACCCATTTGGGGAAGAGAGGGCAAGGTGATAGCGGCGCTCAACCTTGGCGTTGTGACGCTGCGTTATCACTCCCGCGCGAGCGAGCTTGCGGATCTACTCAAGGATGGCGCCAATCGCATAAGCGCACGCCTTGGCCATAAAGGTTATCCGGATCAACCGGTGCTGCCACCGTTATGAAATGTCGAACGTATCGGAGCATGTGGGATTGCGCAGCGGCGCCCGCTAAGCAGGATCCTGAGCACGCCCATCGCCGCTGTCATCCCCGCCCACAAAAACGATCTGGCAGAAACGCCCCGAGTGCTTGAGCGGCTCGCCCTTTCCGATCACCAAGGAGTGCCCCTATGAAAGCCTATCTGACCAAGTGGATTCCGCCTCGTGCAGATTTCCTCCAGACCATCACCGATGACGAGAAGGCGCTGTTTAAGCAGCATGGCGACTGGCAAACCAAGCTGCGCGAAACCCGTCAGATCGTGGCGCACGGCCCCGTCGTCGATCCCGCCGGCCCTTATGGCGTCGCGTTGTGGGAGATCGAGGATGACGCCGACATCGCCGCGCTGACCGCTGAGGATCCGATCGTAAAGGCCGGGGTCGGCCACTACGAGCATTATTCGATGATGCAGATGCGTTCGCGCGGCTGACGCTCCGGCGAACGACTGCAACGTAAAAGCTACGTCACCATGGCTGTCGCCCTGATAACCCGGCATCGGCACTGTGCACGCACGCCGTCTAGCCGCCCGTGGCCACGATCTCGTCCTTGTTGCCCGAGCGACGGATCGGCTGAACGCATTGGCCAGCGAGAAAATGCCGACGGACTATAGCCTCAAATGCCGACATACCCTCTGGAATGTCGAAAATTAAAATCAACGATATCAAAATCTTACAAAGGCGCGCACCGACAAACTTCGCATTTCCCACAGCAGCGCTGCACAGGCGCTGGGACGGCGAGTTCACGGCCGCAGGACGATGGCGTCCCCGATCCGGCGCATCTCGAAATCGGAGATCAGGATCTCCAGTTCGACGTGCCAGCGTCCCGGCACCGGCAGGCTGAAGGCCTCGGTCCGCCAGATGCCGTCCGGGCCGAGACGGGCGGGTCGTTCGATCGGCTCAATGCCGGCCGCGGGGTTGCTGAAGCTGAGGGTGAGTTCCCTGGCCGGGAGGGGCCCGAACTCACCGTCCATCAGCACGACCGTGACGGTGACCGGGCCCGCCCGGCCGGGCGTGACCGTGACGTCCGCCATCGCCGGCAAGGTGTGGATATGGACCGAGGCCGGCTGCGCCTGCACCATCGCCATGGCGCGCGGCGGCGGCGTGAAGCGCCAGAGCGCCACGATACCGAGGATGGCGACCAGCACCGCAAGCTCGACGGCGATGACACGCCTCATGGCGCGCGCCGCCGGGATGTCGCCGGCCTCCACGCGCCGCGTCAGCGACCAGCGATTGAAACCCGCCAAGGCGAAGGCGACCGCGACCAGGGCGAGCTTGGCGAGAAGGACGCGCCCATAGGCCGTCGCGAGAAGTGCTGCCGGCCTCTCGACCTGCACGCAGGCGAGAACCAGCCCGCTGAGCAGCAAGGCTGCGACGATCCAGGCGATGAGGCCGGAAAACCGGCCCAGCGCGCTCCTGCCGCCCTCACCGCGCAAAGCCAAGGCGAGCGGCAGCAGCGCTCCGACCCAAAGCGCGATCGCGATGGCATGCAGGAAGACGGCAGGGCGCATGAGCCATTGCGGCTGGGCCGCGCTGGCATGGCCGCTGCTTGCGAGAGCAAGCCCGACCAACAGGACAGATAGAAGGCCGGTGACGGCGGCGCGGACGCCGGGCCGCGACAAGCCGATGAGGGCGCACGCCAAGGCCATGGCCGCGATGAGGATCGTCCAGACATAGCTGGTGGCCGCGGCGGCCCGCCAGACCGCCGGCTGGAAGAAAGCCGCGATCGACGCACCGAGCGCGTCGAGCCCCTGCGCGCCGAGCGCAACGGGCAGGCAGAACAGGCCGAGCCCCATCATGGCGGTCGCGAAGCGGCCGGCCCCGCCGGCAAGCGGCCCGATCCAGGCCCGGCTCGCAGCCGCACCGCACCCCAGGAACAGACCGAGATAAAGCCCGAGACGGCTGAGCCAGACCAGCGTGCGAACGCCGGAATCGGCCTGCTCGCCGAGATCCGGCGCGGCGCCGCTCGGGGCGCCGATCGAGAACACCACCGATCCTCCGACCGGATGCCCGTCCTCCGACACCACGCGCCAGCTCAGCACATGGGTGCCGCCCGGAAGCGCGGCAGGCGCCTCGATCACGACCGTCCTGTCCTTCAGAACGAAGCGCCCGAGGTTGCGGGCGGTGCCGTCCGGGCCGATCAGCCGCAGCGCCAACGGCGAGACGGGCTCGCTGAAGACGAGTTCGATCTGCTTCGGAGCCGCCGCCAGCACGCTGCCGTCGGGCGGCGTCGCGTTGTTCAAGGCCGCATGCGCCAGCGCCCGGCCCGGCGCTCCGGCGCAGGCCAGCAGGAGGAGGATAGGCAGCAGGGATCGCAGGAGCCGGGTCATCATGGGCTTATCCTTGCGGCGGAGCGCCGGGCGCTCCGCCGCCGCTATCATTATTTGCCGGGGGTGAGCTTCACGCCGGGAGCCGGGAATTTGTAGTCGTCCGCCGACTTGCCGGCTTCGGGGATCTCGATCCAGCGCTCGACGGCCCCGCCCTCGCATTCCTGGACGACCGGCACGTAGAGCGTGGCATCGGCCTTCAGATCCTTGGCGAGATAGCCGCGCAGGACGAATTCGTCATAGAATTCGTCAGGTAGCTTGCCGCCGCTCCAGACCACTTCCTTGACACCCTCCGAGGTCGGCGTGCCGTAGTAGTCATAGGGCTTCGCATAGCTGCCCTTGACCGTTTCCAGCGTCCAGCCGGCTTTCGGCATCGGCTTCACCGCGATGACGCCTTCCGGGATCTGGACGCGAACCTTCGTGGTCGCCGCACCCTTGCAGCCATGCGGAACGCGCAGCACCGCCTTGTAGGTCGAGCCGACCGGGGCGGACTGGTTTTCCAGCGTGATATGAGCCAGCGCCGGCCCGGCGGCGAGCAGGCCCGCGACGGCGAGAAGATATTTCATGACATGTCTCCTTGATGGTTGAGGCCGCCCTGGCGGCCGGGTTGCGGCAGGCCCGCGGCCTGCCGGATCGGAAAAATCGGAAGCGACGGAGATTCGGGGCAGCATCGCGCCAACCCTTCGACCGGGCCGCAGCCCGCCCGACGACGTGTCGCGCCAAAGCGTGCGCGCCGGTCGCGAAGCAGCCCGCGAGGCGAAGCAGAGGGTGGGATGGGATGACGCCCGAATCCGCGCCGTCACGGCGTCGGATCGGGCGGAAAGCGCGTCACGACGTCCGGCGGCAGACTGACATCAGTCGTCGCGGACGCGGGARAGCGCCGGACGGCGGCTCAGGCGCGGACGGGAGGAGCGCGCGGATTGCCGGGCGAATGATCGGCGAGGAAACCAACGGGCCGGTCGAGCCTGCGGATGAAGGCGACCTGATCGGCCGGCCGCTGCGTGAGGAGCGCGAATGCGGGCTGGACCGGATCGGCCCCGGCGAGCATCGGGCAGCCGGCCGTGCAACAGCTCATGCCGGCATGGGCTTGCGACTTGTCGTGATCGCCACCGGCCGGAGCGTCCCCGCTCGGCAAGCAATGGGTCAGGACAAGGGTACGATCGAGCGAGAGCGCATTGGCATAGGCGCCGGCCGCAAAACCGGCGAACAGTGCCTGGAGCACGAGCAGATAGGCCGCGAACAGCGCGACCCAGCTTCTGACCCGTGATCCATTGCGTCGGTTCAAGGTATCGACCTCCGCCCCCTCGATAGCACCGTCGCGCATGGCGTCAAACGGCCTTGCGGTCGCACCGCATCAGCCGAGCGCCTGGCTCGCGAGCGCCATGCGGCGCGGCCCGTGCGGATCGACCGGGGCATAGGRCGCCCGGCCCAACCCCATCGAGGTCACGCTGTCATAGATCTGCATGCCGCTGGCGACGATAAAATCGACGAAGGCCGTGTGGCTGGCGGGCGTGTCGACCCTCAGGAAGCTGCCGGCATGGAGTTCGACGAAGGGCTGGCAGACGGCGATCGCGTCCTCCTGGACAGAGGCGATCACCGGGCCGATGACGCGCTCGCGCCCGAAGCGGCGACAGAGCGCGAAGGCGACGACCTCGTCGTTGCGGACGAGCACCTGCCCCTTCGAGACCGGCAGGATGCGCCGGAACACGGCGGACCGGTCGCACCCCGTCGCCGCGCGGTCGAGGCTCAACAGGCTTTCACGGTCTTCGGCCCGCATGGCGCGAACCGTTCCTTCGACCCGGACAGGAGGCGGGCTGCCGACGGCCTGCCCCTGGCATTGCAGGATCTTCTGCTCATGGCCGTAGCCCATGGAACGGTAGAGCCGCCGGGCCGCATGCGTGGCGGTGAGGCCGAAGGCCGAACCCGGGTTCAGCTCATGCGCCCGTTCCATCAGCCAGCGGCCGGCGCCGTGCTCCTGCAGGCGCGGCGAGGTGATCAGCATGCCGACCATGGTGAAGCCGGCGCCGTAGCGCTGCCACATCACCGTCCCGACCACGCGCCCGATCTCATCGACCGCCGCGATGCCCTGCCCGAGATCGAGCAGCACGCGCCAGTCGCTATCGCGATGCGGCCAGCCGACGGCGACCGAAAGCGCGTGAAGCTGCGCGACGTCGATCTCCCCGATGTCCCGCAGGGTGATCTTGAAGGCATCGAGATGCAGTTGGGCGATCGTCCCCAAAATCGCAGCCTCCGGCACTTGCACGACCGGGCCCTCGGGCACGACGGTCGAGCACCGATCGTTTCTAACGCAATCGCGCCACAGGAAGCACCGTTCTTTGCCCGCGATTCGGCATAGATGACCGCCCCGCAGCGCAGAACAGACGCGACCGCCGCGCCGACCGCCCTACCCTGCCGGAACCATAACCACTCCGGAGCAGCGCGTGACGCCGGAAGACATCCTGACGGAGCTGATCCGCTTTCCCTCGATCGTCGGGCGCCCCAACGCGGCCATCGCCGGCTGGATCGCGGACTATCTCGCCCGTTTCGGCGTCACGGCGCAGATCCTGCCGGGCCCGGAGGGCGACCGGGCCAATCTCTTCGCCACGATCGGCCCGCGCGACGTGCCGGGACTTATTCTTTCCGGCCATATGGACGTCGTGCCGGCGGAGGAACCGCAATGGAGCTCCGACCCGTTCCTGCTGCGGGCCGAGGGCGACAAGCTGTTCGGCCGCGGCACCAGCGACATGAAGGGCTTCCTCGCCGCCGCGCTCGCGATCGTGCCTGCGCTCGCCAGCATGAAGCTGGCACGGCCGGTCCATATCGCCTTTTCCTATGACGAGGAGGCGGGCTGCCGCGGCGTGCCGCATCTCATCGCGCGGCTGCCCTCGCTCTGCGCGCTGCCGGAGGCCGCGGTCATCGGCGAGCCAAGCGGGATGAAGGCGATCCTCGCCCATAAGGGCAAGGCAGCGGCACGCGTCGAGATTCACGGCCGCCCCGGCCATTCCTCGCGCCCCGATCTCGGCCTGAACGCCATCCATGCGATGGGCGCCGTGATCGCGGCGGCCGAAAAGACCGCCTCCGATCTGCAGGCGGGGCCTCTCGATGCGGTGTTCGAGCCGCCCTACTCCTCCCTGCAGATCGGCACGGTTCGCGGCGGCGAAGCGGTCAACATCATCCCGGATCGCTGCCGGATCGAGATCGAGGCGCGCGCCATCGCCGGCGTCTCGCCGGCGGCATTGCTCGAACCGGTGCGGGCGGCTCTCGCCGGCCTCGAGGCGCGTGGATTCGCCACCGACTGGCAAGAGATCGCCAGCTATCCGGCACTGTCGCTCGCGGCGCAGGCGCCGATCGCCAGGATGCTGGCGGAGGTGACCGGCGCCGAGCCTCTCCCGGCCGTCAGCTACGGCACGGAAGCCGGGCTCTATCAGGCGGCAGGCATCGACGCGATCATCTGCGGCCCCGGCGACATCGCCCGGGCCCACAGGCCCGACGAATACATCACGCGCGGCGAGCTCGCCGATTGTGCGCGGCTGCTCGAACGGCTTTGCACCGCATTCACACGGCCCGGCCGCTGACATCTCTTTCCCCGGAGACTGCCTTGACCTTCCTGTTCAACTCAACCGAGGAGCGTGCGCAGGTGTTCGCCGCGCGCTTCGCCGAGGCGCTGCCGGAGATCCGCTTCATCCGCAGCAACGAAGCCTATGATCCGGCCGAAATCCGCTATCTCATCACCTGGACCGCGCCCGACGATCTCGCCCGCTTCACCAATCTGGAGGTTCTCTTCTCCATTGGGGCCGGCATCGACCAGATGAAGACGGAAGGGCTGGCGTCCCATGTCCTGGTGGTGCGAATGGTCGAGGAAGGCATCACCAAGATGATGCAGGAATACGTCACACTCGGCGTGCTCGCCCTGCATCGGCAATGGCCGCTCTATCTCGCCCAGCAAAAGCAGGCGCTCTGGCAGCCGCATGAACTCACCCCGGCGACGGCGCGCCGCGTGGGCGTGCTCGGCCTCGGCATGATGGGCACGGCCGTGATCGAACGCCTCAAGCCCTTCGGCTTCCCGATCTCGGGCTGGAGCCGCTCGCCGCGATCGATCGACGGCCTGCGGTGCTTCCATGGCGAGGACGGTCTCTCCGCCATGCTGGCCGAGACCGACATTCTGATCTGCCTGCTGCCGCTGACGCCGCAGACGACCGGCATCCTCGATGCCAAGCTGTTCGCGAAGCTCCCGGCCGGCGCCGGGCTCGTCCATGTCGGACGCGGCCAGCATCTCGACCATGAGGCCCTGCTCGACGCGCTCGACAGCGGCTGGCTCTCGGGCGCCGTGCTCGACGTCACCGAGCCCGAGCCCCTGCCCGCCGGGCATCGGTTCTGGAACCACCCCAAGGTGCTCCTGACGCCGCATATCGCCAGCAAGGTCGAGCCCGAGCCCGCGGCCAAGGCCGTGATCGAGAACATTCGCCGCCACCGCTCCGGCCTGCCGCCGCTCGGCCTCGTCGACCGCAGCCGCGGTTACTGACCCGTTCCCTTCCCCACCCAGCAAAAGGCCAGACCCATGTCGCTCCTCGTCAAGCTCGACCTTGCCCCCACCAGCGAGCCCACCAAGCGCTCCAAATGTCCGCCGGATCGCCTGCTCGCGGGCGACCCCGACTACACGACCTGGGCGCAGGACGCGTCGCGCGACGGCACGGTGAACACCGGTGTCTGGGAGGCCACGCCCGGCACGAACCGCTCGATCAAGGGCGAGACCTTCGAATATTGCTACATCCTCGAAGGCGTGGTGGAGCTGACCGAGGAAGGCAAGGAGCCGCGCCTCTTCAAGGCCGGCGACAGCTTCGTGATGAAGCCGGGCTATGTCGGCGTCTGGAAGACGATCGAGACCGTCCGGAAGATCTACGTCGTCGTCGGCTGACTCCGGATCGCCGCACGTCCCGAGCGGCACGAAGCGGCGATCCATCTCATGGGCCCGTCTCTTCGGGCCGTCTGTTGGGCCCGCTGCTCCAGCCGCCGAAGAATCCGCCGTCCCGGTCCGCGCAAACGGGATTTCCCGTCGCGCCGGGGCGGCCTCCCAGCGTCACCTGCGGGCGCAGGGGCGCTAGGCTTTCGCCGCTGCCCCGTTTTCGGAGACCRCCCTCGTGTCGCTGAGCTTCGACCCCGCCACCATCGACCTGCCGCGCGCCCATTTCATCGGCGGCGAGCGTGTGCCCGCGACGGGCGGGATCGCGCTGCATCGTCCCTCCGACGGCGTGGCCTTCGCCGATTGTCCCGTTGCGGAGGCCGAGCTGGTCGACCGCGCGGTCGAGGCCGCCAAGCGCGCGCTGAAGACCAGCGGCTGGGGCACGGTACGCCCGCGCGAGCGCGTCAACGCGCTTCACCGCTGGGCCGATCTGATCGAGGCCGAAGCGGTGACGCTCGCCCGGATGGAGGCCGTCGCCTCGACCCGCCCGATCGCCGAGCTTTTGAAGTTCGACATCCCGATCACCGTCGAGCAGATCCGCTTCTTCGCCGAATTCGCCGACAAGGAAGGCGGCGACCTCGTGCCGACCGCCGCCGACAGCGTCGGCCTGATCGCGACCGAGCCCTATGGCGTGGTCGGCGCGATCACCCCCTGGAACTTCCCGATCTCGATGGCCGCCTGGAAGCTCGGCCCTGCGCTCGCCGCCGGCAATGCCGTGGTGCTGAAGCCCTCCGAGATGACGCCCTTCGCGACGCTCTACCTGGCGGAGCTGTCGGTCCGTGCCGGACTGCCGGCCGGGCTGATCAACATCGTGCTCGGCGACGGGCGCACGACCGGCGCCGCCATCACCGGCCATCCCGGCATCGCCAAGGTCAGCTTCACCGGCTCGACCGGCGCGGGTGCCGCGATCATGGAGAACATCGCCCGCACCGGCATCAAGCCGATGACGCTGGAGCTCGGTGGCAAGAGCCCGCAGATGGTCTTCGCCGATGCCGATATCGCGCTCGCCGCCGGCGCCGTGGCGCGCGGCATCCTCGCCAATGGCGGGCAGGCCTGCGTCGCGGGCTCGCGCCTCGTCGTCGAGGAGAGCGTGGCCGAGGAGGTCGTCGGGCTGATCCTCAAGCAGATGAGTGAGATCAAGCCCGGCCCGACCTGGAACGAGGCCAGCGCCTATTCGCCGATCATCTCCGAGCGCCAGATCGGCCGCATGGCCGGCATCGTCGATGCCGCCGTCGCGCGCGGCGCCCGGTGCAGGACCGGCGGCTCGCGCCTCGACCGCGAGGGCTATTTCTACGCCCCGACCCTGCTCGAAGGGCTCGAGGCGAATTCGCCTGCCATCACCGAAGAGATCTTCGGCCCGGTGCTGACGGTGCAGACCTTCCGCGACGAGGAGGAGGCGATGGCGCTCGCCGACCATCCGACCTACGGGCTCTGCGCCGGGCTCTATACCCGCGATCTGTCGCGCGGCCTGCGGCTGAGCAGCCGGCTGCAGGCCGGCACCGTCTGGGTCAACCGCTATGGCCGCTCGCGCGACCACATCCTGCCGACCGGCGGCTACAAGCAGTCCGGCCTCGGCAAGGATCTCGGCCGCGAGGCTTATCTCGCCAACCGCAAATCCAAGAGCGTCCTGATCGCCGTCTGAGGAGACCATTCCGTGAAATCATACAAGATCGCCCTGATCCCGGGCGACGGCATCGGCACCGCCGTGATCGAGGCGACCTGGGAGGTGCTCGGCAAGGCGGCACGCGGCGCCGGCTTTTCGCTGGAAGGCACGGGCTTCCCCTGGTCCTGCGACTTCTACGAGAAGACCGGCGCGATGATGCCGGCCGACGGCATCGAGACGCTGCGCGGCTACGACGCGATCCTGCTCGGCGCTGTCGGCTGGCCGAAACGCGTGCCGGATTCGGTGTCGCTGCACGGGCTACTGCTGCCGATCCGCAAGGCCTTCGTGCAATACGCCAATATCCGCCCGCACCGGCTGCTGCCGGGCGTGGAGGGGCCGTTGCGGGCGAGCGCCTTCGACATTCTCTGCATCCGCGAGAACACCGAGGGCGAGTATTCCGGCGCGGGCGGGCGGGTCCATAACGGCACAGCCGACGAGGTCGCGGTCGAGACCGCGATCTTCACCCGCAAGGGCGTCGAGCGCATCCTGCGCTTCGGCTTCGAACAGGCGCGCAAGCGCCGCGGCAAGCTCGCCTCGGTGACCAAGTCGAACGCGCAGAAATACTCGATGGTGTTCTGGGACGAGATCACCGCCCTGGTCGCGGCCGAATACCCCGATGTCGAGGTCGCGAACTACCATATCGACGCCATGGCGGCGCGGATGGTGATGGCGCCCGAGAGCCTCGACGTGGTCGTCGCCTCCAATCTCTTCGGCGACATCCTGACCGATCTCGGAGCCGCCATTCAGGGCGGGCTCGGCTATGCGGCCTCGGCCAACATCAATCCGGAGCGCAATGCGCCCTCGATGTTCGAGCCGGTGCACGGCTCCGCGCCGGACATCGCCCATCTCGGCATCGCCAACCCGATCGCGGCGATCTGGTCGGGCGCGATGATGCTGGAGCATCTCGGCGAGCCGGCTGCGGCCGCAGCCGTGATGAGCGCCATCGAGGCCGCCACCGCTCGCGGCATCGGCACGAAGCCGGGCGAGCACAAGACGAACGACATCACCAGCGCCGTCCTCGCGGCGCTGGGCTGACAGGAGAGCACGACATGACCATCGAAGGCCTTCGCGATCCCGGCCTCGTGCGGGAAGCCTGCCTTGTCGGCGGCCAGTGGAACGGCGCGGCCTCGGGCCGCACGCTCGACGTCGTCGACCCCGCCACGCAAGCCGTGCTCGGCACGGTTCCGGATGCCGGCCAACCTGAGACTCGCGCCGCCATCGATGCCGCCGCGGCGGCCTTCGAAAGCTGGCGGGCCAAAACCCCGGCCGAGCGCGCCGCGCTGCTGGAGGCCTGGCATGCGCTGATGCTCGAGCATATCGAGGATCTGGCACTGATCCTCACCTCCGAGCAGGGCAAGCCGCTGGCCGAATCGCGCGGCGAGATCCGCTACGGCGCCTCCTTCGTGAAGTGGTTCGCGGAAGAAGCCCGCCGGATCTATGGCACGACGATTCCCGCACCGACCGCCGACCGCCGCATCCTCGTTTTGAAGCAGCCGGTCGGCGTCTGCGGCATCGTCACGCCCTGGAACTTCCCGAACGCGATGATCACCCGCAAGGTCGCGCCGGCTCTCGCCGCCGGCTGCACCGTGGTGATCAAGCCCTCGGAGCTGACGCCCTATTCGGCCCTGGCGCTCGGCGTGCTGGCCGAGCGGGCCGGCATTCCGGCCGGCGTGATCAACATCGTCACCGGCATGCCGACCGAGATCGGCGCCGAGCTGACAGGCAATCTCGCGGTCCGCAAGATCTCCTTCACCGGCTCGACGCGCGTCGGCGCGCTCTTGATGAAGCAGGCCTCCGACAGCATCAAGCGGCTGAGCCTAGAACTGGGCGGGAACGCACCCTTCATCGTCTTCGACGACGCCGATCTCGACATCGCCATCGACGGCGTTCTGGCCTCCAAGTTCCGCAATGGCGGCCAGACCTGCGTCTGCGCCAACCGCATCCTGGTTCAGGACGGTATCTACGACCGCTTCGCCGAGAAGCTGTCGGCCCGCGTCAATGCGATGAAGGTCGGCCCCGGCACCCAGGCGGGCATCGATATCGGCCCGATGATCAACGCCGCCGCGCTGGAGAAGATCGAGCGCCATGTCGAGGACGCGCTGTCGAAGGGCGCCAGGCGCCTCGCCAGCGCCGCCGACATGCCCAATGGCAAGCAATACGCCACGCCGACCGTGCTGGGCGAAGCGACGACCGAGATGCTGCTGGCGAGCGAGGAGACCTTCGGGCCGGTCGCGCCGCTCTTCCGCTTCCGCAGCGAGAAGGAGGCGCTCGCCATCGCCAACGGCACGCCCTTCGGGCTCGCGGCCTATTTCTTCACGCAGGACATCCGTCGCTCCTGGCGCGTCGGCGAGGCGCTGGAGTTCGGCATGGTCGGCCTCAACACTGGCGCGATTTCGATGGAGGTCGCCCCCTTCGGCGGCGTTAAGCAGTCGGGCCTCGGCCGCGAGGGCTCGCAGCTCGGCATCGAGGAATATCTCGAGGTCAAGGCCTTCCATATCGGCGGGCTTTGACGGGCAGCAAGGCAAGCCACAGCAATTCCACGCCCAATTCAACCAGGTCAGCTTCGCAACGTTGACAAAACAAGGGGAACTACCGTGAAAACCATAACTTCCGCACTATTGGCGCTCACCTTGTCGGTGGCCATCGCGCCGGCCGAGGCCCAGACCACGACGCTCGCCACGGTGAAGAGCCGCGGCGACCTGATCTGCGGCGTCAGCCCCGGTCTCGCCGGCTTCGGAATTCCCGATGCGAAGGGCGAATGGGCCGGCCTCGACGTCGATCTGTGCCGCGCGATCTCGGCCGCGATCTTCAACGATCCGAAGAAGGTCAAGTTCACGCCGCTCTCCTCGAAGGACCGCTTCACCGCCCTCCAGAGCGGCGAGGTCGACGTGCTCTCGCGCACCTCGACCTGGACGATGTCGCGCGACACCACGCTCGGCCTGACCTTCGCCGGCGTGAACTATTACGATGGGCAGGCCTTTCTGGTGCAGAAGAAGCTCGGCATCGACACCGCCCGCAAGCTCGACGGCGCCTCGATCTGCCTGCAGCAGGGCACGACGACCGAACTCAACGTCGCCGACTATTTCCGCAAGAACAAGATCAAGTACGAGCCCGTCACCTTCGACAAGGGCGACGAGGCGATCAAGGCCTTCGAATCCGGCCGCTGCGATGC